>JAFGNI010000633.1 GCA_016927095.1 Anaerolineae bacterium
GCCGCCTGACGGCGGTTCGCCGCCTGACGGCGGTTCGCCGCCTGACGACGGCTTTGACGCTATCTCCGCGCAGGTTGCTGGCGCCGCAAGCGAGGAGCGCAGCGCAGCCCGTGATGGCGCTGAGAACGGGGCGGGTACACATCACCGGGTGGATACGCAATGAAGCGTGATGTGTCGCAGACTGTGGCAGTACACCCCACTGCTCCGGAAGTGCGATCCGCCAGAATCAGGCGGTTGGTCTCTGCTATGGCCGTTTTCGCGATCCTGGCATCTGCCGCCAATGTGGCTCTGTACGTGGTGACCGGGGCTTGGCAGCACGTCGGTGGCGTCGTGATCGTCGCGGTCATGCTGGTTGTCGCATGGTATGTCAAGCAACTCGTCGATTGGGGGCGCAATCGGGCGGCTGAGGCCTGGACAGTCGCGGCGCCGCTGATTCTCATCGCACTCACTTCGCTGCTCTGGCAGGGCGTTGCACTGGCGTTGGCTCTGATGGCCTTTGGTGTTGGCGTTCTATTTGCCGTGTTGATGCTCCGACCTGAGCGCCGTGCTCCAGCCGTGTTGGTGAGTGCGGCGGTTGGTATCACGATATGGCTCACAGGCTCCGTCAGCTTTCCCTGGGATCGCTTTGATGCAGGTGGTCACGCGATCAATGACACGATCTTGCGCATACTGAGTATCGGGGCCCTCGGCGTTTTGGTGTGGCGCCTCGTGGTGGGCTACCGCCGGCTCATCGCCATCCGGTCGCGCCTGGTGGTCACTTTCATTGCGGTAGTGATTGCGGTAGCGCTGGCTGTAAGCCTGACATCCATTCTCCTGGGCGTTAGTACCACCCAGCAGAGGACCCTCGACCAGCTGTACACAGCGGTGGTCCTCAAGTCGCGGGCGGTCGACACGTGGCTCGACGACTTGCGTTTTGCCCTGGAGTCGTTGGTCGTTGATGAGTACGAACATGAGCGCGTGCAAGCCGTGCTGCTCCGTAACCAGTCCGATGAGTACCGGGCATCGGCAGCTCAGGAACTGCGGATTCGCTTCAGCACCCTGATCGAACGAACCCGGTGGTTCACCGAAATTCTCCTCATCGATTCGAACGGAGAGGTGGTGCTATCTACCAACCCCAACAACGAAGGGCGTAACGTGGCGAGTAGTGCCTACTTCCAGGAAGGCTTGCAGGATTTCTACGTGAATCCGCCGCGTTATGACCCGCTTGTTGATGGCATCACCATCATTGTGGCTCAGCCGCTGCGGACAGTAAACGTGCCCGACGCAGTCGGCGAGACTGCTCCGTCTGATGAGACCACATATGGCGTTATGGCGGCGCGAACTGATATGGGCCAACTGAACGTCATCGCGTCGACAGGGCAGATTGGGGACAGCGGGACAACAGACTTTGTGAGCACGGACTACTTGCTGCTAACCGGACGCTCGGTGGCTGGCGGGTATATCCCTGTTCAGAGCGAGGCCATCGAGTCTGCTTTGAACCGAGTCATGGGGATTCGACGGGGCATCTATTCAAGCCATCGAGGCGTCAGGGTCTCGGGTGCCTATATGTGGTTGCCTCGTCTCCAGGTCGCGCTCTTGATGGAGCAAGCGCAGAGCGAGGTACTGTCAGCCGCCATCACCACCTCTCTGGCAAACGCGGGTGTGGCACTCTTGGCGGTGGTTGTGGCTGTGACGATTGCGATTGCGTTTGCCAACAGCATCGGCCAACCGCTCTCCGATCTGGCGGCGACGGCGACGCAGGTCGCGGGTGGAGATCTTGATCTGGTGGCAGAGGTCGTGCGGGACGATGAGGTCGGCGCTGTGGCGCGGGCTTTCAATGCGATGACCGCGCAGCTACGTGATCTGATTGTGGGCCTTGAGGAACGCGTGGAAGAGCGTACCCGGGGGTTGCAGGCCGTGGCTGAGGTCTCCAGGGCGACCACCTCCGTGCTTGATTTGGATCGACTTCTGCCTCAGGTTGTGAACTTGGCCCAACAGCGCTTCGGCCTCTACTACGTGGGCCTCTTCTTGACGGATGATGCCGGTATACATCACCGGAGTGCCGGTATACATCACCAGGATCGTGAGTATGCGGTTCTTAGGGCGGGCACGGGCGCCGCCGGTCGAGAGATGCTGGCTCAGGGATGGGCGCTGGCGGTTGGTGGTCAATCGATGATCGGGCAGTGCGTCGCCACGGGTAAGGCCGTGATCAAGCAACAGGCGGGTGATGAGGTCGTGCGTTTCGAGAATCCGTGGCTTCCGGACACGCGCTCGGAGTTAGCCCTACCGCTCCGCTACGGTGGCAATGTCATCGGCGCCATGACAGTCCAGAGCACCGAGTCCCGGGCCTTCGATGAGACTGCCATCGCCGTCTTGCAGAACCTTGCGGATCAGGTGGCGGTTGCCGTGCAGAATGCGCGCCTGTTCGCAGAGACGCAGGCTGCCCTAGACCGTGTTCGCCGCGCACAGCGGCGGTACGAACGCCAGGCGTGGTCTGAGTATCTCAAGTCCCTACCTCACGCTAGAACGAGTGGGTCCGTACACGCGCCCGGTGCAGTCGGCGCCACGGCTGGGACCGTAGTCTACGAGCAGCCGGGGGGCACCGTCGAGCGGCAGGCTCCGGATACGCGCATCCTTTCGGAGATCCAGGCGCCAGAGGTCCAGGCTGCTCTCGCGTCCGGACAACCGGTGTCGATCGATCACCAAATCCTGGTGCCGATTATGCAATCCGGTCAGATCGTTGGAACCGTGGGGGTTCTACGGGACACCGCCTGGTCCCAAGAGGATGTGACGCTGGTTCAGAACCTCGTTGAACAGCTAGCTCTCGCTGCAGAGAACCAGCGACTTCTCGATGTCACTCAACGGCGTGAGGCGGCTGAACGCCTGACGCGTGAGGTCACGATGCGTATGCGTGAGCCTGTCGAATTGGAGGATGTCCTCAGAACCGCATCGGAGGAGATACGCGCGGCCTTGAACTGCGATTGGGTTGTTGTTCGGATGGCTGGTGGCCATGCAACAGAGGAGGACGAGCATGTGGCATAGCCTGCTACGTTGGTTCTCGCTGCCTACCATGCCGGTACACATCACCGGTGAGGGGGAACCGGAGCGGACTCACAATGCCCGACTGCTCAATGCTTTCTTGCTGCTAAGCCTCGTCGCTGTCCTGGTCTACACGCTGGGAAGCATCATAGTTGGCGATGGAGTAACTGTAGGTGTCTCCATGGGCCTTGGCACCTTCACTGTTCTAGCCTTCGTCGCGTTAGTGTTGCTGCGTCAGGGCTATGTCAAAGCGGTGGGTGTGTTTGTGGTTCTGCTCATGTGGTCCTTCTGCACCTACCTTGTTCTTCGATTTGGCGGCATTCATGATGAGGCCGTCCCGGGCTTCTTTCTCGTCACCGCAGCCGCAGGTCTTATTCTGGGTTGCAGGGGTGTTCTGGGCTTCTCGGTCCTGGGGGGCGTTGCGCTGGTGTTAGCCTATTACCTCGAGCGTGCAGGCCGGCTGAATACCACGGATCTGCTTCCCTCTGATCCCCGCGATCTTGTCGCTGTCCTCGTCCTTCTGGGGTTGATGGGTTTCTTCGTCCAGTATGCCGTCCGGCGATTGCAGGCGATGGCGGCGCTGGCTCAACAGAACGTGGATGCGTTTTCCGGTGCCAAACGCGCCCTGAAGGCCAGCCAGGATGCCCTGAACAGAGAGCGAGAACGCCTGCTTGGGAAGCTCCAGGCGTCGATGAGTGTGGTGCAAGCTGCGACCGCGGCGGTAGACACCACCGCTGCGGCGGTAGACACCACCGCTGCGGCGGCAGACGTCACCGCTAGTGTGCCGGCTGCGCCGGTTGGTGAACGTGCTGGAGAGGAGGTGGCAAGCTCTGGCCAAGGGCCCTGGCAGCATCTGTTTGATCGGGTTGCTGCTGCGATTGCCAGCGAATTTGGCTGTGACTACGTTGCCATCTTCTGGATCGACCAAGCGGCTGGCGTCGTCACGCGGCGAGCGGTGTCGGGTTCGGCGGCGACCGGACATCATGCGCCGGCACACATCATCGCACTGCGGATCGCTGAGGGATTGGCAGGTTTGGTCGCTGCCGATGGCGAGCCCAGGCTGGCAGGAGATGTGACACTCGATCCGGATTTCGTGGCCGCGCCTGAATTGCCAAACGCGCGCAGCGAGATGGCTGTGCCGATTGTCTTCAGAGGAGAGATCGCTGGGGTGCTGGATGTGCAGAGCACGCGGTTGCACGCTTTCGATGAAGAGGATCGGGTTGTGCTGCAGGCGTTGATGGCGCATCTGTCGCAAGCGATTGACAATGCGCAACTCCTGCAGGACCTGCGGACCGAGCTCCGGGCTGCGGAACAGGCCTACCAGGACATCGTGCGCGCGGATTGGCGGCGGTTGTTGCGTGACGAGCGCGGCCTTGGTTACGTCAGCACGGGACAGACGACATTGGCGGTAAACACCACCGCGGCGACGGATAGGGCTCAGCTAGACTTGACGGCCCCTGGCTATGAGATGACTGAGACCGCCGCCCGGTCCATGGTTCGCGTGCCGGTGGAGCTGGCGGGGCAGGTCATTGCCGAGATCCAAGCCCACCTGCCTCCTGAAGCCGGAGGCTGGACCGAAGAGCGCATGGCGATGCTAGAGACTCTGTCGGCGCAATTGTCCCAGGCGATGGAGCGCGCCCGCCTGTACCGTGAGACGCAGCGTCGCGCGACGCGGGAGCGCGTATTGCGTGAGATCTCGGATGAGATGGGGAGAGCCTCCGATCTTTCGTCGTTGATGCGCATTACCGTCGATGCGTTGAACCGGTCCCTGGGTGGGTCGCGCCTCTACGTGCGGCTGGTCTCGGAGGAAGATACGCATGCGGTTGCCAGGGATGGCAGTGGTTCTGAGGGAGTGACCTCAAATGGGCGGTAGAGCGCACCCACCTGGCGGCTCCCCGGTGGCGCATGCCATCGCTGGGGCAACCTATCGCTACGCCCGGCCGACCTTGGCGCTCATAGTTTCGGAGCTGGCGCCTGCCTACGAGGAGCCACTCTGGACCAGCGTGTCGGCTGCGGCGGAAGCTGCCGGTGTGAATCTGTTGTGCTTCGTCGGTGGGCAGCTGGCGGTACACACCACCGCTCCGGCGGTACACACCACCGCTCCGGCGTCGGAGTCGCTTCTTGCGAGCGCGAGAAACGCAATCTATGAATTCGTCAGGCCCGGCATCGTTGACGCCGCTGTCGTTGTTACGTCGTCGATAGGCGTTGGCGTCCCGCTGGATGAACTCCAGGCACGGGTTTTGCAGCTAACTCGCCGCGCAGATGAGCCCCGCCGTGTGCGTGGGTCCCTCCCGGTGGTCAGTCTTGGCGTAGCCCTCGAAGGCGTTCCCAGTGTCGTCGCCGACAGTGTGTCGGGGATGCGAGAAGCAGTGACGCACTTGGTCGAGCGCCACAACTGCCGTCGCATCGCGTTTATCCGCAGCCCAGAGGGGCAGTGCACACCGGAAGAGCTGCGCCCCGGAGGGCATATCCTTCTATCAGCGCACGAGCGTTATGATGCCTATCGACAGGCTCTGGAAAACGTGGGTATTGCGCTGGACCCTGATCTGGTTGTGACAGAAGATTCTGTGTCTGGCGTCAGTCCCATCGTCGAGTTGCTGGACCATCGGGGTGTCAACCTCGATGCAATCATGGTTGCCAACGACGCGATGGCATTCCCGGTGATCGAGGAGCTCCGGCGTCGAGGCCTGCAGGTACCCCAAGATGTGCGTGTTGTTGGATTCGATGATATGTTCGAGAGCCGGTTCTCTGTGCCGTCGCTGACGACAGTCCGACAGCCGCTTGCGGCCATGGGACGCCAAGCAACGGAAATGGCGCTGGCGATGCTGCGTGGCGAGACCGTGGAGAGTGTCAAGATCCCGACAAACTTGACCGTCCGCGAATCGTGTGGGTGCCCGCCAGAGCAGATGGTCACCGCCGACACGATGACCAGGACGGTAAACACTACCGCTGCGGCGGTACACACCACCGCTGCGGATGAGATCCCGCGTCGCCTGGAGGCATCACAACGTGAGGCCGTGGTTCGCGATGCTGGGCTGCGGATTCTAGGTGAGTCGGAACCCGATGGTGTGGTGGCTGCACTCGCTGATGGACTGCCCAGAATTGGGGTAGAACGCGCCTTGGTGGTGCTCTATGAGGACGATGCGTATCTGGGCGGTGGTGCTTCTACATCCCCATCTGCCAACGGACCTACATCGCTGAAAGCAACCCCACCTAAGGGTTCGGACCGCGCACGGTCAGCTACGGTGGTGCTGGCGTTCCTGTATCCGGAGGATGTTTCAGATCAAGGTCTGGTGGTAGACGATGGCACTAAACATCACCGCGGGGCGCCATCGCGACGCTTCGACGGCGCAGCTTTTGTCCCTCCCGAGTTCCTTCCCTCTGACCGGCGCTTCAGCTTCGTCGTAGAGCCGCTCACGGCAGCGGAGAGCCGTGCGGGTGCGGGTGCCGGTGCCGGTATACATCACCGGACACATCACCGGACACACCAACGGCTCCTTGGCTATGTCTTGTTTGAGCCCGGACCTCTCGATGGCGTCTCCTACGATGCGCTGCGTGGCTACCTCAGCTCGGCGTTGCATGCCGCGCTGTTCTCGGAGTCGATGCGCCGGCGCGCGGAACAGCTGCAGGCCACGGTAGAGGCGGTCGGCAGTATACGCCACTGTTTCGGCAGCGCGCTCTATGGTGGCAGCAGCGAGGTTGACGGCGGTGCCGCACCAGACCGGTTGGCCCAGCATATCGTGGACACCCTGCAACGTCGTCTAGGGGTGGACTTCGCTGGCATCTTCCTGGTGGAGGAGCAGGGGGCCACCTACTGGACTGGCACTGGCGAGGTGGGTGCTCGAATGCGCGCGGATGGCCTCCGGCTCCGGATTGGCGGTAGCTCCGCTGTGGGACAGGCTGCTCTCACCCAGCGAGCCCAGTTTGTGAGCGATCAAGACTTGGCCCGAGCAGACTTGGGTTTTCCGTCAGGCTCGAGTACTGGTGTCGGTTCGAGAGAGACTGTCCGCGATCAACAGAACGGGACGAGCTATCCTATCCGCGTGGGCGATCGGTATTTGCCAGACACTCGGGCGGAGTTGGCTCTACCTCTGCTGGGTCGGCAAGGCTTGTTAGGTGTCCTGAGCCTGAGAAGTACCGTTCCGGGCGCCATCCGCCGGTCAGACATCGATGGACTACAGGTACTAGCGGACCAAGTGGCAGGAGCGATTGAGAATGCTGAACAGCTGAAAGAATCGCAAGCCGCGGTTCGTGAGCTGCGGGCGGCGCAGCGCCGGTATCAGCAGCAGGCCTGGTCCGATTACCTAGCCGCCGTGCGCATCCCAGGATATGAGCTCGGCGGGAACGACGACTCGCCCTTACCTGACGAAACTGTCGCGCGTGAGGTCGAAAGGGCGCTTTCCGAAGAGAGACCGGTGGTGTTGGGACCCGACGATGATCCAGATTGGGCCGGTACACTTCACCGGGCCGGCACACATCACCGGGATGCGTCTGCGTTGGTGGTTCCCATCAACTACAGTGGGGCTCCGATTGGGGCGCTTGGCATCCATGACGATGCTAGCCGCAGTTGGACGGAAGATGAAGTCTCACTTGTGACCGCGGTCGTCGAGCGGATGGGGCTGGCGGCCGAGAACCTGAGGCTGCTCGATGAGACGCAACGTCGCGTTGCTACTGAGCGGCTGACGCAAGCCATCACAGCGCGTATGCGCCAGACGTTGGACATTGGCCAGGTGCTGCAGGCCGCAGTACGCGGATTCGCGGAAGCCTTCGATGCTGAGGAAGTGGCAATCCGCCTAACACCCCCGACGGACTTCGGCGGTACACACCACCCCTGCGGTCAAAGCGCCCGATTTGGTCGGCAACATGGCCTGTCGGGCGAGGATGAGGAGTTGTAGCCCATGATTGACCAGATCAGGCGTTTGTTTGTTGGTCCTGAGTTCCAAGATCCTGAGAAGACTCGTGTCGCACGGCTTTTGACAGTGATCCTCTGGTTTGCTCTCCTTACTGCTGCGACTGCGCTGATACTGTCCACCACGTCCTTAGGGGATGTGCTCTTCCCCGGCGAGCGTGCGTTACCTACTGGACTCTCTGCCGGCCTGCTCGTTGTAACCGTGCTTCTCCAATGGGTGGTCCATCGCGGTTGCCGGCACACATCACCGGTGCGGGTACGGATTGCCGCGGGCGTGCTCTTGATCACGCTCTGGTTAGTTGTGACGCTCTGGCTTTGGCTTGCCTCAGGCATCAGTGGCAGTTGGCTTGTCTATGCATACCCGCTGATTCTGGTCTTCGCCGGCATGCTGCTGGGTGGGCAAAGCGCGGCGGCCTTCATGGTATTGAGCATCGTGGGGATGGTCGGCGCTTACATAGCTGAACGCTCGGGTCAGTTGTCGACAGATCTTTCTCCCACTTCGTTGGCCGACCTTGGCCTGGTGTCGTTCTTGCTCACCGTATTGACCGTGGTCTTGATACGTGGACAGCGCAATATGATGCAGGCCGTGCGTGCCGCGCGCCAGAGCGCGGCGGAAAACATCACCGCGTCGGAGGGTGAGCGGATCAGCTGTCAGCTTGAGACAGTGCAGGCTTCCGTAGAGCATCGCGTGGCTGAGCGTACGAAAGAGCTGTCTGTTACGATGACTGCACTTCAGGCAGTGGCCGAGATCGGACGTGCCGCGGTATCCGCTGAGGGGGTGGATGCGCTGGTCTCAGGTGTCGCGCCTCTGATCGCTGACCGGTTTGGATGCTACCACGTAGGCATCTATCTGGTGGATGACAGTGGCGGTACACACCACCGCGTGGGTGATGAGCGCAGCGACTGCGCAGTGCTCAAGGCTCGGGGCGGGCCGGGCGGTGAGGGCGTGCCGGACCTGGGCTACGAGATACCGGCGGTACACACTACCGCTATGGAGGATGGGTCGGTGATCACCGAGGCCGTCCAAGACCAAGCTCTTAAGCTGGCATTTGGCAGCGACGTGCCGCGGACCGCGGTTGCGCTGGCGCAGGATGCGCTTTCCACCCACAGCGCCAGATTGCCGGAGACGGCGGTTGAGGTTGTGATTCCTCTAGTGGCTGGTGATGCCGGTGCCGGTTCAGATCAACGGATACATCGCGGGGCGGCTATTGGGGTTGTGGATATGCACATCGCCGACCTAAGCACTTTCTACCAACAGAGCCTGGAGCCGCTCAGGATCATGGCCGATCAGCTCGCTGTAGCGGTTGTGGCTGCGCGTCGCCTTGAGCAGAGTCAGTCAGCGATCCAGGCTGAGCGCGACACCCACACGCAAATCGACCGCGAGGGCTGGGTCCGCCTTGTCGAGTCGGGTGTCGTCCCGGGATACCGATTCCATGGTCATCGTGTCGAGCCAATCGGTGATCTGTGGTACCCAGAGATGCGGGCCGCATTGCTCCTGGACTCTCGCGTTGTCACATCTGTGGCAGATGCCATCGTATCCAGGCCGCCGCCGGATCCTACGATCGGCGATGAACTCGAGAATGTGGACGATGTCGACGTTGAGGTCGGGGTATCGGATGAGGAGCGGGTGGTTTCCACATCCGGGGCGGTCGCCGCAGTGCCGCTGCGGGTCCGTGACCAGACCATCGGCGTACTTCACGTCAAGAAGCGACATGAGGCGGGTGACTGGAATGCGCGCGAGCTTGAGCTGCTGGATAGCCTGAAGGACCAGCTGGAGGCTGCATTGGAGAGCGCCAGGCTCTATCGTGAGACACAACAGGCTGCGGTCCAACAGCGGACGATCGCAGAGGTGAGTTCCCACATCCGTGAAGAGGTGGATATTGAGTCCGTCTTGGCCCGCGCGCTGGCGGAACTGGGCGGTGCACTGGCTGCCGATCAGGGCGCTGTGCTGCTAACTCTCGAGGACGCGCCCGATGCAGGCGATGCCGGTACACATCACCGGGGAGAGGAGACCTCATGACACCCTCCAGCGGTGGTATGGCGGAGCGACGTGGGCGCCGCCGGTACACGTCACCGGACACACCACCGCACGCGATGGGCGCCCGGCAAGTACGTCTGAGTGGGAGTCCGTTGCCTAGGGAGTTCGCGCCCGACACAGTCAGCGACGCACCCGATGAGGAGGCCCGCCGCACCGCGCTGCTCAACACCTTCTCCACGATCGGCATCTTTGTGGCCTCTTTTTTGGTCATTCTGGCAGAGATAGGCCGGCAGCGTGGCTACTTTGGATCACCGCGCCAGGCCCACCTGACGACGCTCTTCCCCATTGTCTTCATCGCGCTCTCTGTTGTTGTGCTACTTCTATGCCGGCGCGGAAGGCGGCAGGACACGCCACTGCCTCGGTTGATCGCACGACTCTATGTGTGGTCGACCGCCCTCATTGTGGTGGCGGCTGCTGCGCTGTTCAATGGTTACCGGTCGGCGACCTGGCTAGTTGTCCTTTGGCCTATCGTGCTTGCCGGCGGTCTGTTGCAGCCCAGAGCCTCTCTCGGTGTTGGCCTTGGGGCCTTCGCCGTCTACGTTGTTGTGATAGTTCTAGAGCTGGCGGGTCTCTACACGCCGCCTATGCCTACTTCAGCGGACAGTTTCCCGTTTTTCGCGCTGTCGTTTGGCTGGCTGATGGCGATCATGGTGGTCGCTCTTGTTGACACTATCAAAGGTAGAAGCCTGCATCGTGCTCTGACCGTGCTTCGGACGACATCTGAGGATCTCGAGCTGGCGCGTCAGGACCTAACCCAACGGGTTGAGGATCGCACGGCAAGACTGCAAGACCGTGCTGAGCAACTTCGCGTGATCGCCGAGCTGGGACAGGTTGCGGCATCGATCCAGGATCTGGAGACATTGCTGCCTCGAGCCGCTGCACTGATCTCGGAGCGCTTGGGTTTCTACCATGTTGGCATCTTCTTGCTCGATCCGACGCGGCAGTGGGCTGTCCTTCGGGCGGCATCCTCCCAGGGCGGTGCCAAAATGCTGGCCCGCGACCATCGGCTTCGCGTCGGGCAACAGGGCATTGTGGGTTATGTTGCTGAGATGGGCACCCCGCGCTTTGCCTTCAACGTGGGTGCGGATGGTGTGTGGTTCAGCAATCCAGATCTGCCAGCGACGAAGTCCGAGATTGCACTGCCTTTGACCGTGGCGGAACGCGTCATCGGCGTGCTTGATATCCAGACACTGACGCCCTCAGCCTTCACCGAAGACGATATTGGCACGCTCCGCATCCTGGCTGACAGCATCGCAGTCGCGATTCACAACGCACAGCTCCTACAGGAGACGCGGCAGACTCTTGCACGCTTGGAGCGCTATCAGGAGGAAGATGCCGTGCGTGCTTGGCGTCAGGCGCTGTCACGACGGAGGATGCAGATTGGTTATGCTTACAGCGACGGCGCGGTGGCGGCGTCTCCTCAGAACGCTGAGCTGAGCAAGCATCTTGGGCGTGTGCAGACCGTCACTCGCCAGACAACAGACGATGGACGTCACGTGCTGTTGGCACCAATCCATGTCTCGGGGGCTCAGCTTGGCATTCTTTCCTTCGAGTCTGCTTCAGCCTGGAGTGATGAGGCAGTTCAGTTGGTCGAGACGGTCGTGGGACAGCTGGACCTGGCCCTTACCAATGCCCGGCTGCTGGAGGAGACCCGCTTGCGGGCCGCGCACGAGGCGGCTAGAGGTGAGATCGTGGGCCGGCTCCGCGCGTTGACGAGCACAGATGCTATCCTGCGTAACGCTGCTGAGGAAGTGGGGCGCGCGTTACAGGTCGAGCGCAGCCGGATTCAGCTGGTCCATGGCGGCAAACACCACCGCTTGGGCGATGAGTGATGGCGATCATCGTGTGGGACGCGGGCAGTACACGCCACTGCACTGGCAGTACACCCCACTGCACGGGCAGTACATCCCACTGCGCCGGTGGTACATACCACCGCTGGAATTCGGGATACTTGGCTCTGGTCTTGGAGCTTCAGTTGCCTTTGCGCGTCGACGAAGCTGTTGAGACCATATTCCCTCAGAGAGGTCACCCGTAATGCGTAGAGGGCTTCGTCTGGGCGGGCGCGTGTTCCTGCTGGTGGCGGGGATATCGTTACTAGTGGTCACGCTGCTGCTCTTGCTGGGACAGCAGCATCGGGAGGCCTACCTTGTGGTCGGGGAAGGCGCTAACTCGGTCAAGCCATCGCCGCTTCCCCTGATCATCACCGGCCTTACGGCTGCTGCTGGCATTGCTACGCTCGTCAGCTTGGGTCTGTATTTGCTGGCGCTCCGCTCTCTCAACCGTCTCGCTGAGGGTGCGGCCATGATTGGAAGCGGTGACCTGACACATCGCATCGTGCTTGACCGCGAAGACGAGCTTGGGCTGGTGGCCCAGGTTCTCAATGATATGGCTGAACGTGTCAGCCTCCTGGTGTCGGGGCTGGAGCAGCGTGTTAAGGAGCGTACCGCTGCATGGGAGCGGCGCGCTGCGCAGTTGGAGGCGGCCAACCTCGTCGGTCAGGTGGTAGCTCGCCAGCGAAATGTGAACGCCCTCCTCGATGCTGCGGTGAACGCAATCTCCGACAGCTTCGGCTTCTATCACGTGGGCATCTACATCCTAGATGACAACCGTGAGTGGGCGATTCTCCGGGCGGCTTCCTCTGAGGGCGGCAAGCGTATGCTCAACCGAGGCCATCGTCTCCAAGTAGGCGGCAGGTCACGCCACTGCTTCGTTGGTGTTGTCGAGACTGTGGCCACGAGCGGGCGGCCGCGCATTGCCTTCAATGAGGGACAGGACGCGGTCTGGTTCCAGAATCCGGATCTCCCCCGGACCCAGGCGGAGATTGCCCTGCCGCTGATGGCCGAGTGTGGCGTCGTCGGAGTCTTGGACATCCACACCGATCGCCCCGTTGCCGACGACGGCGGTACACATCACCGCTCGAGCTTCACCGATGATGACATCGGGACGCTGCAGTTGGTGGCAGATCAGCTGGCGACCGCACTCACTAGCGTGCGAGGCATCGAGACGATCGAGGCGAAGCTGGAGGAACTGCAGGCCCTTCAGGTTGACTACTCGCGCCGAGGGTGGGCACGCGTGGCGCGCCGTATGCGCCCGATGGCTTACGAATACGACCGGGTCGAAACGACGCCGGTGCCCCCACTGCCGGTCCCTGACGATCTCGCCGAGGGCCGCACGCCACACAAGATCGTGATGGATGGGGGCATGCCCGTCGTCTTGGACGCATTGCGCGTCGGTGGTCGAACGCTGGGCTTCTTGGGGCTCTCCGATCCGCAGCGTGTCTGGTCGGATGAAGAACTCGCTCTGGTGGATAGCGTAGGTGAGCAGGTCGCACTTGCACTCGAAAATGCGCGTCTGTTTGAGGACACTCAGAGCAATGAGCGGCAGCAGTATCTCATCAGCAGTGTACTTCAGGTGGCTTCCAACCCCGACTTCAGCGCTGAACACGTGCTCAGGGAGATTGCGAGCATACTGGCGCAGGGCCTCGACATGGTCGTGGTCATCTTCACTTTCCCATATCCCGGACGCCCGGTCGTGCGCTCCCATGCCGTGGTCGATCCAGATGGACAGCAGTTGACGCTATTTGAGGAGGATCTTGTCCTCTCTCGGGAGCACTACATCTTCTTTCAGGGCCTGGAGACGGCCGATCTTGGACCTATGGGCCCGCTGTTGGGATCGCACTGGGAGCCAGGTACTGGACTGGTTGCTCCGGATGGGGCGTCGTCCAGTTCGCAGCTAGGTCAGGTTTCGTGGTTACGGACGGAGGCGCTTGCGGACCGCTATGATCTGGAACGCGTCCTCTATGTGCCGATGCGGAGCGCGGGGGCCCGAGCGGACTCGGGGGGCCGAAGTGGTTTCATCGGTTTTATCCAGCGTGCGGCGTCACCACCGCTCGATCCCGACACCCGCGACTTGGCTCAGAGTCTGGCGAGCCAGGTTGCTGTCGTGCTGGAGAACCTCAATCTCACCCAGGAGACGCGCCAGCGCTCGGAGGAGTTGCGCAAGCTCTACAGAATCTCACTAGACCTGAGCGAGCAGCTCGCCCCCGACGATGTCCTGAATCGCATTGTGGAGCAGGGCGCTTTGCTACTCGCGGCTGATGCCGCCAACCTCTGGATCTACCAAGCTCGCCCGAACTGCGGTTCGCAAACGAGCTCGACTGAGGTGCTGCAACTGGCTTACGAGTACCAGGGCGGCGCCGAAGGACATTTGGGCTATACATCCCGGGGCGACGGGGGGCTTGCCGGTGCGGCCCTTGCTGGACGCCAGACGATTTTCGTCGATGACTACGCCAGTTGGGAGGGACACATTCCCGAACTCGTGAGTCCTCGCTTTCATGGGATGATGGCCGTACCATTGGTGGGCCGATTTGGGCCTTTGGGCGTCTTCGTTGCACTCTCTGAACAGGCGGGTGCCTTCGGGGAGCGCGAGGCAGGACTGGCTGATCTCTTTTCTGCACAGGCTGCGACCGCACTCGAGAATGCTCGACTCAATGAGGACGCTCAGCGACGTGCTGAGGAGTTCTCGCAGCTCTATGAAGCCGGAATCGATCTGATCACGATCCTCGACGCTGAAGAGCTGCTGAAGCGAGCGGCGGATTGGGCGCGAGAGATCTTTGACGCTGAGCGAGCGGTTGTCCTCCTGCAGGATCCCCGGTCGGAAACGTTCGTACAGGGCATCAGCGCTAGCGATCCTGCATATATGCTGCTTGAGGAGGATGGTACAGATCATCGGGGCGGTGAACATCACCGCGGCGGTGGTTCGGTTGAGACCGAGGCGGTAAACATCACCGCGGCGGTAGACGCGCCGGACCCAGTCGGCGTCGGTACCATCCGAACCCGCGAGAGTTTGCTCGTGGCCGACAACCGCGATTCATCGTTTCCTGGCGCGGTACGTCTGGTTGATGTGGGTCTGCTATCTCAGATGGGCACGCCGCTGCGTATCGGCGATGAGGTGCTGGGTGCTCTCTTCGTCGATGGCGCAGAGCCCGGGCAGTTCAGCGAGGGGGATGTCGCACTGCTGGAGTTCCTTGCGGCCCAGGTCTCATCGGCGCTTCAGAACTCGATCCAATTCGGTCAGACCGGGGAAGCTCTTGCCGTGGTTGGCCGGCAGGCACGCTATCAGACCAACATCTCCCAAGCCGTGGCCCTTCTGAACGATCGTGGCACGGCTGCGACCGTGGACGTGCTTCGACTGCTGAGTGATGCCGCCGAAGCCCCTATGATCATCTATTACGAGGCTGCGGGCAACCAGGATCAGCCAGCTTGGCGGCTCAAGGAATCCTGGGTAGTGGAGGAACGCTCGCCCAGCGACAGCGATCCCCATCGTCACCTAGATGACGGCTCGCTGCAGTTGCTGGATCCCGCTCGCCTGGCTACCTGGCGCCAGATGCTGGTTGAGAACGGGCAAGCGATGGCTACGTGCGACAACCTCGCCCAGGACAACCTCGCCCAGGACAGCGTCTCCCAGGATGACCTCCCCCTTGACGAGTGGGCAGCTCTCTTCCCCTTCGAGTCTGGTGCTGTGTTGGGGCTTGGTGTGCCAGGGCAGGCTGAGATTCCCGGTTTCTTAGCCCTGTTCCGAGACACGGTGGAACTCTGGCATGAGCAGGAGATTGTTGCGCTTCAGACCGTAGCGGCTGCCCTCTCCAATACCCTTGCTCGTGAGACGCTCTTCCAGCAGGTGCAGGATACACTACGGGAGACGGAGGCACTCTACCGTGGTGGCGCTGCCCTGAGCGAGGCCAGTACCTATGAAGGCATTCTCGAGGTGCTCTTGGCTCACTCGGTGCTGGGTCGTGAAGTTCGGACCGCCACCGTGCTCCTCTTCGACCGACCGTGGAACGGCGAGCAGCGACCGGCGTACGCGGAGGTTGTGGCTCAGGGCGGTATGCACCGCCGCGGCGAGGAGCCGGAGGCGGAACTGCGCCGACGCTACCGGTTGGATGGGTTCCCCATGACGTTGCAGGTCATGCAGGATGGATCACCGGTCTTTGTGGAGGATCTCGAAACCGACACCATCCTAGACCGTCGCGCTCACGCTTTGTTCGGTCGCGTGATGGGCGCCAGAAGCGTTGTGCTCATGCCGCTGATCGTGGGTGGTCAGCGGATCGGCT
This sequence comes from Anaerolineae bacterium, assembly GCA_016927095.1. The sequence continues at coordinate 16,078 of JAFGNI010000633.1, forward strand.
TCATTCACGCAGGATACGCATATCCACAAGCCTTCTCCGAGGCAGAGCGCCGGCGACTGGTCAGCCTCGTGCAGCAGGCAGCCATTGTTGTGCTCAACATCCGCCAACTTCGCGCTACTGAGGCCCGCGTGCGCCGGGAGCAGTTGATCCGGCAGATCACCGGGCGAATCCAAGAGGCGCCAGATGTGGATGGTGTTCTGCAGACTGCCGTGCGGGAGATTGGACGCGCTCTGGGCACGTCGCGCAATCGCATTCAGTTTGGACCGCGTGGTCACGGAGGTCCCCAGGAGCCGAAGGCGGCTGACATCGCCGGTACACTTCACCGGACCGCGGCGGCAGACGCGCCCGACGCAGTCGGCGCCACCGCTGTGCAGCCATCGTCAGGCTCGAACGACACGATGGCTCCGACCGATCCAAGTGCGGATGTTGACCATGATTGAAATCGGGCATACGAAGCCAGCGACGTCAGGTAATGCTATGCACGTTGCCGAGACAGATTTGACCGAAGAGCTGCTCCGGGATGCTGAGCGCCGCGCGACGCGTCTGCAGGCAGCGGCTGAGATCTCGCGTGCTGCGACGTCGCAACTCAACCTAGAAGAGCTGTTATCGGAGTCAGTGGAGCTGATCCGAGCCCGGTTTGATCTGTACTACGTCGGCATCTTCTTGCTTGACGGCGGCGGTAGACCTGACCGCGAGGGACAGTGGGCGGTGCTGCGGGCCGGAACTGGAGAGCCGGGGCGCCAGATGCTGGCGGCCCATCACAGATTGCGCCTTGGCGGCGATTCGATGATCGGTCAGTGCGTCGCCACTGGTGAGGCTCGGATTGCACTGGATGTGGCTGAAGCAGGCGCGCGATTCGAGAATCCGGTGCTGCCGAAGACCCAATCGGAGATGGCGCTTCCGCTCACCAGTCGCAATCGTGTGCTGGGTGCGATGACGATCCAGTCGGAGGAGCCTGCTGCGTTCTCTGATGAAGACATCACCGTACTCCAGACGATGGCGGACCAGCTTGCTAACGCTATCCAGAACGCGCTCCTCTTCGAAGGTATGAACCAGGCTGTGCGCGAGAATGAGCTTCTCTCCAACATCAGCGCCAGGATTGGCGCGGCTGAGACAGTCGAGGATCTCGTTTCTGCTTCCCTGGATGTAGCGGTCTTCCTCAAGCTGGACAGTGTTTCCCTATCCGTCTTCACCCGCTGGGATGAGTCCGGGCAGCCGTTGACTGCCGAGGTCTATGAGGTCACTACCCGATCTGATACCGCCGGTACACATCCCCACTCGCTCCCGGTACACGGCTTCATACGGCCGGTCGATCGAGCGCTCTATCTCTGGTATGCACAACGCGCTCGTCGCGATGCAGTGCGAATCGTACGTATCCCAGACGTCCGCGATACAGAAGGCGTGCCCGACGCGGTCGGCGACGCGCCTGACGCAGCCCACGATATGCCTGACGCGGTTCGGAGCGAGATGCTGGCGCGTGGCCATCGCAGTGTGATTGTGGCACCGTTGACAATCCGTGGTCGAGACCGTGGCATCCTTGTGCTGGCCGGTGGCGGAGCCTGGGATGATGCGCCCGACGCAGTCGGCGATGTGCCCGACGCAGTCGGCGATGCGCCTGACGCAGCTGGCGATGCGCCCGACGCAGTCGGCGGTGCGCGCGAACGTGCGCCCTCAGAAGGGAAGGTGCAGGTCTTCGTGCGGACGTTGGTCGATCAGGTTGTCGCGGCTCTAGACCGCCAGTTTTTGGTGGCGGAGTTGAGTCATCGGGCCACGAATCTCCAAAGGGCTTCGGAGGTCTCCCGCGTCACATCATCCTACCTGGACCAGCAGCAACTCCTGGATGAGGGAGCCGAACTGATTTTGGAGCGGTTCGATCTGGCATTTGTAGGCATCTTCCTGGTCGATGATTCCGGCCAATGGGCGGTGCTCCAATCCAGTGCCGGCGCCGTCGCGGGGGATGAGAAACACGATGCGCTGCAAGTGGGTTACCGGTTACCCATCACCGACGCATCTCGCATCGGGCGCAGCATCTCACGGCGGGACGTGGTCACAGGCCCAGTAGCGCATGGACCAGCCGGTGCCGGCACCACGGCAGTCCACATCACTGCTACGGCAGTACACACCCCTGCTACGGCAGTCCACACCCCTGCTTCGACAGTCCACACCACTGCTTCGACAGTCCACGCGCCCGACGCAGCCGGCGCCATTGCTGATCGCGCTGAGGCTGTGTTTCCGCTGATTAGCCAGGGACGGATTATTGGCGCGATCATGGTCCAGTCGGACGCGGTTTCCGGTCTCTCTGAGGGTGACTTGGCGATCTTCTCCACACTAGCGGCTCAGTTAGCCAACGCAATTGCGAACGCCCAGCTCTATGAGATGTCTCAGCTGAACCTCCAGGAGCTGCAACGGCTGCAGCAACGCTACGCCCTGGAGATGTGGGATGACTATGTAGCGCGCCAAGATATCTTGGGCTACGCCTACGATCTGAACGAGATCACACCACTGACGGCGGCGGTAGACGCGCACGACGGAGTCGGCGTCACGGCGGTGGCAAACGCGCCCGATCTGGTCGGCGCCTCCGCTGGCGCCTTGAGCCAGACGCTTGAGATCCGCGGCGAGCCGGTGGGTATGATGAGCTTTGAGGAACCGGGCACGCCAATGGCTTGGTCGGAGGACCAGGGCGGTGAAGATCACCGCTTGTCGGTGCTGGAGGCCGTGCGCGAGCAACTTGAGTTGGCGTTGGAGAATCGGTTGCTGATCGACCGTTCACAGCGTGCTCTCCGCGAGGCTCGGCAGCGAGAGTCAGAACTGGGCTTTCTACAGGAGGTCTCGGCTCTGCTGAACACCACGAGCGATGTAGTAGCATCCCGCGGCGAATTCTATCGCCAGCTCAAGAGCTTCCTGCCGCTAAGCCAGCTAACGCTCACAGGATACGACAGTGATTCGGGTCGCCTCACCTGGTTGGCAAGTGAAGGTGATCGTGCGACGGTTCACCGCGGCGGTGGACATCACCGCTACGGGGACGGGGCCTCCGATCTTGAGGGCTCGGGGTTTGACTGGGCCATAGCGAATCAGTCGGTTGTTGTGGAGGATGATCTGAGGGTCGATTCCCGCTTCTCTGAGGATGTGCGTTTGGTGGCTGCTGGCGTAGCGTCGCGCGTCATTCTCCCGTTGCGGCTGGGATACCGTACGATGGGTGCTTTGGAGCTCGCCAGTGATGAACCGGCTGCCTTCACAAGACCTGGCCTGAGGCCAATCCTCCAACAGGTCGCGTCCCAGGTAGCATCGGCGATGGAGCGGGGAAATCTGCTCCGCGTGGCGCAATCCAGTGCTGAGGAATCCCGGCGACTCTATGAGGTGACCAGCGATCTGGCTGAGGCTGCGGATGCCTCCGACATCTTGGATGCGATTGCGCGCCACGCACTTCCTGTGGGCGGCGGTATACACCACCGCGGCGGCGGCAGACATCACCGCACGGCTCGAGCGGAAATCGGGCTTTTCGTGGTTGACCCTGAGACTGGCATGGAGCAGGAGTGGCTTGAGATCGTGGCAGTGCACGACACTGCTTCGGCGGTGCACGACACTGCTTCGGCAGTACACGCGCCCGACGCAGCCGGCGGTCCCTTGCCCAGCCAACAGGCCTCTTCCGAGATGGATTCGCTCCATTTGGGTGCCCGACTGCGCATCTCCGAAGTACCTGCGTTGCAGCTGTTGGGTGACCAGCAGATGGCGATCTCGGAGGACATTGCGAGTGATCCTGGTCTGAGCCCAGAGGTGCGAGCGTCCTATCTTGCCCAAGGGGTATGCGCGCTTGTGGTTCTGTCGCTCTCCACTGGGATGGGCACATATGATCGCATAGGCATACTGCAGATCCGATTCGCCAGTCCCTACCGTGTGACAGAGGAGGATCGCCGACTCTATCGCACGATCTCCGAGCAGGCTGCCGTGGTGCTTGCTAACCGGCAGCTCTTCCAAGAGTCGCAGTCCAGGATCATGCGTCAGGCGGTCGCCGTGGAGTTGGCCAACCTGACGACGTCGTTGTCGGAGCGAGAGGGGCTGCTCGAGACCTCGGTGGAATTTTTGCGGGATCGTTTCGATCTCTACTTCGCCGGCATCTTCCTTGCCGATGACCTGCGCCAATGGGCGGTCTTGCAAGCCGGGAGTGGCGACGTGGGCGAGCGCTTGATGCTGATGGGGCATCGTGTCCAAGTGGACGGCAAGACGATGGTTGGGCGTTGTCTCGAGCGCCGGTCCCGTATCTTGTCGCTAGATATTGACCGTGCGACCGCTGTGTTGGAGAACCCGCTTTTGCCAGAGACGCGTTCCGCCGTGGTATTCCCCCTAGTCAGTCGTGGGCAGACGAACGGTGCCATCACGCTCCAGAGCACGCAGCGATTCGCCTTCACGCAAGAGGACTTAGGCACACTGGAGCTGATGGTCAACCAGCTCGCTAACGTGATCGAGAGCACCAATCTCTACGAGCGCTCCCAGGCCTCGTTGGCCGAAACGAGGATGCTTTATCGGATTGCCCAGCAGATCACCGATGCCAGGGAGGCAGATGCGGTGCTACAGGCGGCTGTCGAAGGTATCTCCCAACGAGCCGAACCTGACTGGGTGATTGCTGGTCTGTTGGAGCCCCGGCAGAATCCCACCTCGCTACGCATCTCCGCCTCCTGGAGCCGCGATGGCGTGCCTTTCCCCCGCGAAAGCTTGTCGCTGGAGAGCATCCGGCACTTCTACGATGTCCTGCGCTCCGATGAACGGTTTGTCACCCCGAACATCACTCAGGATCCTATGGTTGACGACCTCATCCAGCGGATCTACAGCGACCTCGGGCTCCGGGCTACGGCAGCCTTCCAGCTCAGCGTGCGTTCACAGCAGTATGGCACGATCATGGTCCATAGCCAGACTGCGCGGGAGTTCTCCACCGCTGAACTGAGCTTCTACGAGAACGTGGCGCGCCAAGCCTTTGTGGCACTTGAGAACATCAGCTTGGTCGAGACAACGCGGGAACAGGCCGAGCGACGAGATATCCTCAATGAGGTGTTGCAGACCGCGTCGAGTTCGCTGGAGCAGTCACACATTCTCCAGGATGTCTCTCAGGTTATCGCCCGCCGTTTGGCTATGCCCGTGCTTGTCTGGGAGTGGCATGGGATATCCGCTCTGCCGGTGGCGGCTCACGATGCCGGAGGCGCTGTCCTGGCTACCCCGGATGACCAGGGCGGTCAACATCACTGCTTCCAGCTCCAAGGTCCGGCCATGGAACGCATTCACAGCGCGCTCCTCACTCACCAGCCGATGGATATTGCATTTGGCAGTCAAGGAAAGCTTGTCGGGCTGCGCACTGAGCCAGCATCTGACTTGGTGGATGGATATGCCGTACCTCTCGTTGCGCGTGATGAGGTCTATGGTGTGATGGTGCTGGGGAGACAGATGGGCCATGAACGGATCGACGAGCCGGAGCGGGAGTTCATGCGCACAGCGGGCGCTAATGTCGCCGTGGCTTTGGAGACCGCCACCCTTTACTTGGATGCTCAAGAGACGGCAGAGAAGCTCAAGGAAGTCGACGAGCTGAAAAATCAGTTCATGGCCAATATGTCGCATGAGCTGCGAACCCCGTTGAACTCGATCATCGGTTTCTCTCGGGTGATGCTGAAGGGCATAGATGGTCCTCTGACCGAGATGCAGGAGACGGATCTTGGCGCCATCTACGAGAGTGGGCGCCATCTCTTGAATCTGATCAACGATATTCTCGACATCTCCAAGATCAACGCCGGCAAGATGGAGGTCATCTTCGAGCCCGTCGATCTGAAGTCCATGATCCAAAGTTCTATGTCGACGGCAATGGGCTTCGTCAAAGACAAGCCGGTTAGGTTGCTTACAGATGTGCCGGACGATCTGCCCCTGGTCGTGGCGGACTCGCGCCGTATCCGGCAGGTGCTGATCAACCTGCTTGGCAATGCGGGCAAGTTCACCGATGAGGGTTTCATCAAAGTCTCGGTATCTTCCGATGACTATCAGGTGCTCGTGAGCGTCCAGGATACCGGCATCGGTATTCCTCCCGACCGCATCCACGCTGTCTTTGAGCAGTTCGAGCAGGTAGATTCGAGCTCCAGTCGCCGCTATCAGGGCACCGGGCTTGGCGTTCCGCTGAGTCGCGAGTTCGTGCGTCTCCATGGCGGCGACATGTGGATCCAAAAGAGCATCGTGGGAGAGGGGACGACCTTCTGCTTCTCCTTGCCCATTGGCGGCCCTGACTCGGTGCAGGAGAGCCTGCCGCTGCGGGATGCAGCTCAGGGTCGGATCGTGCTGGTTGTCGACGACGACGAAGCAGTGATCACGCTTTTCCGCCGGTATCTTGAAAGGCAAGGCTACAAGGTCTTTGGCTTGACTCGAGGGGATCGGGTCATTGAGGAGGCGGTACGGCTCAGGCCCTATGCCATCACCCTTGACGTGCTGATGCCGGGGCGCGACGGCTGGACGGTGATCCAGGAGCTCAAGTCGAACCCCGAGACGCGCGATATCCCCATCATCATCTGCTCTATCCTTGGTGAGCAAGATCGTGGTATCAGCATGGGTGTTACCGGCTACCTGATCAAACCCATCTCGGAGCAGGCGTTGCTTGAGACCCTGGCCCGTCTTGGCGAGGAGGGCGGACACGTGCTCGTCGTTGATGACAATCCGGACGACCGCAAGCTGCTACGACGCATTCTGGAGAGTGCTGGCTACGATGTGTGGGAGGCGGCGGGTGGTGCGGAGGCCATCGAGCGGATCAATGATAGCGCACCGAGCCTCGTTGTGCTCGACCTGATGATGCCCGAGGTCGACGGCTTTGCTGTCCTTGAGCAGCTAAAACGAGACCACGCGACGCGCAGTATTCCCGTGGTTGTTGTGACAGCCAGGGAGCTGACCCGTGACGAGCGTGCGCGCCTTCAGCAACAGGTAGAGTCTCTGCTTCAGAAGGGACTCTTCGATCAGGAGCAACTCCTGAGTGACGTTGCCGCTGCATTGAGCCGTCTCCGACGGGACGAGTATGCTTTCGCTGCTTGACACGACTTTGTGATTGCGTAGAATGGAAAGTGATGTAGCATTTCACTACTGACAGCTGGTCTAGCTTATTTGTGCGATAGGAGGCAATGCCATGGCTTATGTGATTACCCCGCTTTGTGAGCGCGCTGGTTTGTGCGTCGACGTTTGTCCAACAGACTCAATCCACTACGTGGAAGACGATAGCGATTGGCCGATCTACTATATCAACCCCGACACCTGCATTGACTGCGGCGCGTGCGCAGCCGAGTGCCCCAACGAAGCGATCTTTATGGATATGGACGTTCCTGAGGCTTATGCTGACTACGAGGAGATCAACGCGAACTTCTACACCAGCGGGCCGGGAGCGGATCTAGTCTAGGCGGGTAGTCGATCTCTCATCACCACACAGACGAGGCCGGCAGCGGAGATAAAGCTCCGCCGCCGGCCTCGTCTTGTTGTGGGCCGCCTAGATGGCGTAGATGGGACTGGTGAAGATCCAGCCCACCCTATGTCCGGCGAACCGCCGATAGACTTCCACGCGGTAGATGCCTGCCTCGACTGACGTGTACTTGAGTGATTCCCCCACAGTCCTCTGAATGACGCGACCGTCCCTCAGTAACCGGATCTCGCCGCGCGCCGGCAGAGATACGGTGAGGGTAATAGCCCCGAGCCGTCGCAGTTCCTCACCGGGGGTCGCCACGGCTGCGCCACTCTGTGCCACGCAGCGGAAGCCGCGTGTCGTGTGGGGAAGATCATAGCCAACCCAGGTGCGCCCCGCCTTGAGCGCCTCGTAGATCAAGACTTTGTCCTCGGCGAGGTCGCCCGTCAGCGTCGAGGTGGTGAGGATGTGGGTGTTCACACACCGGAATAGGTATTCGTAAGGGAAGATGCGGCGCTTGATCGGCCCCATCGAGTATGAGGTGCCGTGCGCGTCAGCACCCCCCAGGGCACTGATCCGATAGCCTTGGCTGAGTAGCTCGTCCCATAGGCGCAGCGTAGCGCGGTAGGGACCACGGATACCGAGTTCTGGCTTCAGGGCGTAGACAAGGGCGACAGGCTTGGACCACAGCAAGCCCCTGAACTCCGACATGTAGTTCCACAGCTCGATGCCGTGGACACCGTCGGCTGGCCAGCTCGACCATGGGATGGCTGCCAGCTCCGGGGCGATGGGGCTGCCGCGCTCGATGGGATGCGCGATGTAACAGGCGCCGCCTTGCCGGCGAGCCGTCTGGATCAGGGTCTGGGTGCCGCCAAACGTATACGGCGCCAGGTCATGGTCGGTACCGTAGACCAACAGGTGGTTGGCCTGCGGCTGCGCCCGCACGTTGTGCAGCTCTTCCCCAGAAAGGACAAGGACCTGGTTGCGGTATCCCTCAAGTCCTTCCGGTCGCACGTTGTGGTCTGTGACAATGACGAAGTTGAGCTTCGCGGCGCTTGCTGCTGCAGCGATCTGTCCGTAGGTTGCCTCACCGTCTGAATAGATGGAGTGGACGTGGGCGTTCCCTACATACTCTCGGTAGGTGTCCATGTGCAGTGTTGGCTCCAAGAATGATCTGGCGCATGCTGTCCCGATAGAGTGTTGCCTCCGGGCGACAAGCGCTACCACGGCTTCGGTTCAAGGTTCTCTCAAGAGACCCCAGGCCTTCTGGCTGCCCTGGCTGTGGAATGCTATGATCTTTCCGAGATCCGTCTCCGTACAACCTAGCAGGATCTTGATCTCTGCATCGCGCTTGTCGGTGTCTACAGTACAGACGATGCCGGTCACCTCTTGAGAGTTGCTGCTGCTCACCCAGACATCGATGCCTGCCTCGTCGCCTGACCGTGTATCTGCCAGGTAGCCATAGTCCAGCGGGTAGACCGCATCGGGATAGCGTGGGTGCCGCGAGCCCCTGGGACGATCGATCACGAGGTTGGCGTCGCGGACCAAAGCTGCCAGGCTAGACCAGAATGCCTCCGACGGTGGTGGAATGACCATCACGAAGCCCTAGATGATCAGCATCGCGTCACCGAACGAGAAGAAGCGGTAGCGTTCGGAAATTGCGGTCTCATAGGCTCGGCGGATGCGCTCCTCTCCGGCAAAGGCCATCACGAGCGCGAGCAGCGTGCTCTTCGGCAGGTGGAAATTGGTGATCAATGCGTCTACCACACGGAAGTCGAAGCCCGGCGTGATATAGAGATCGGTGAACCCCTCAAATGGCGCTAGGGGACGCCAGGGACACGTGCCATCGCGTGTCTGGAGCAAGCCTTGGCGTGCCGCCGTCTCCAGGACCCGGACGCTGGTCGTGCCGACGGCAAAGACGCGCTTACCCATCAATCGCGTCAGATTGACCCTTTCAGCCGTGCTTGTACTCAGATGGCACCATTCCCGGTGGATCCTATGCTCCTCAATCCGGTCTTCAGTGATCGGACGGAAGGTATCCAACCCGACATGAAGCGTGACGAAATCGAGCCTCACACCTTTATCGCGTAGGTCCAGCATCAGCTCCGGCGTAAAGTGCAACCCAGCCGTGGGAGCTGCTGCGCTACCAGGCGTCCGTGCATAGATGGTCTGATAGCGTTCCGGATCTTGGATGGGACGGTGGATATAGGGTGGCAGCGGGACGTGTCCTACTTCGTCTAGGTGGCCCTCAACTGGTTCGGAGAACAACAACGTGCGCTCGCCGCGCTCGCCGACATCGACGATCTCAGCCGTCACCTGTGAGGGCGCCTCGCTGTCGGAATTCGCCGGGGCCCGGCCTCGATCGAAGCGTATGACGGTGCCAGAACGGGTTCGTGCACCACCCACGAGGCCACGCCACAGCGTGCCCTCCAACTGCCGCAGCAGAAGTACCTCGACCCTGCCACCGCTGGGCTCCTTGTGTCCGTAGAGCCGGGCTGGAATCACGCGGCTCTCGTTGGCGACAAGGAGATCCCCCGCTACAGTGTAGTCACTGATATCGCGAAAGGTGCGGTGCTCGATCTGCCCGCTCTCCCGATGCATAACCAGGAGGCGCGACTGGTCGCGTGGCTCGATGGGCTCCTGTGCAATGAGATCCTCAGGAAGCTCATAGTCTAGATCAGCGGTTCTCATAGTCGGTTCCGTGTGATGCTCACCGTCGTTTCCGCCCTGACCGGCGATGGCGACCCATAGGATCTTTTCTATGCAGGCAGCAACTCACTTCGCAGCTCAGGCGCATAGGCCTCGATAAGTTCTGGTGTGATCGCGTTGCCCTTGGCAATCGCCGCATACAGATCTGCACTCGGACGCGGGGTTCTGATCTGGGTGTCCGGGTCAAGCTCGATGAGTCCGAATCGGAGGGTCCAGCCCTTGTCCCACTCGAAATTGTCCACCAAGGTCCAATGGTAGTAGCTCTTGACGGGGATGTTCTCCTGGAGTGCCTTCCATAGCTGATGAAGATGCAATAGCA
>JAFGNI010000104.1 GCA_016927095.1 Anaerolineae bacterium
ACCATTAGCACGGACTCCATGAGCTCCAGCTCATCGACCAGATAGGCGAAGTCCGCAGTGAGGTATTCCCGGCCCACCAGCCCAAGAAAGGTCTCTCTGGCACCGCCTGTGGCGACCACGACATCAGCCAGTTCGATGTGCCCGCCGGCGAGCTCCACGCCCTTGACACGGTCCCCCTCCACCAGGATCTTCTCCACGGTGGCGTGCGTGTAGACCCGCGCTCCATTCTGGCGCAGGGCCGCACCGAGGGCTTTGACCAGGGTCCCGCAGCCGTTGAGGACGAACTGGTAGCTGGGACGTTTCCCTGCACTGGAGAGCCGGCGGGGAATACGCTGATCGAAGCTGTTCTCAGCGTTCAGCATGGGCACCGCAAGCGCCGGGAAGCGGCTTGGGCGGGCAACAAAGTCGGCCAGAATCGAGGTGAAGATGGCCTTCAGCCGTTGATCAACGAAGTAGTGATCCATCAACTGCTGGGCCGACCAGGCCTCACGCTGTTTGACGAGGTTGTAGGCGCGCCAGAGCTGCATCTTCAGCAGGCTCTTGCGTGGTTCGCGCGCGACATCGGCGCGCGCGTTGAGGGTTACGACATTGAGCATCCGATTGTAGAAGGTGTAGTAGGCGTCGATGGCGTCCCGTTCGGCCGGGAAGAGCGTCTTCAGGCGTTCCCGGCGCCAGTTGGGACCCTCATAGGTCGCTGGTCGCCAGAGGTCGAAGTCGGGGAAAGTGTAGCCGCGGCTGTCCATCTTGAGCCCAACCTGTCCGGCGATCCCGAGGTCCTTGAGGATATGGCCGCCCCGTTCATCGGGCGCGAGCCCCTCAATGAGAAGCGGCCCCAGGTCCCACGCATAGCCGGCTTCGCGGAGCGTTGCCGTCACGCCGCCGATCTCACCAGCTTGCTCGTAGAGGGTGACGGGGTAGCCGGCCTTTGCCAGGTAGGCGGCAGCGGTGAGCCCAGACATGCCGGCGCCAATGACTATGACCTTCTTCCGGACCTGGTTCCTCTTGCGCATCGCAGTTGGCTCTCCGTATGTGATTGCCGCCACGGGCGGCGTCTTTGGCTTGTGTGGTCGCGTGCCCCTCGAGCTGCAGGCTAACGCACTTTGAACAGGAGGACGAGCAAGATCGGCGTTCCGATGGCCTGAAGGAGCACGAAACGCACCAGGACTTGCGTATTGGACCATCCCAGCGTGTGGCGCACATGGTCGTGCAGCGGGTAGCGCACACCTCTGAAGATGCTGATCTTGAAAAAGCGGAGCAACGTGACCTTGAGCAGGCCTGTGGCACCGTTGACCAGCACCACGCCGGTTACGATGAAGATCAGGAAGGGGTTGCCGGAGGCCATTACGAGAAGCCCCAGCAATAGGCCCATAGGCCGAGACCCGGCATCGCCCATCAGAACCGCGCTGGGAAGGCTATTGTGCCAGAGGTATCCCGCGAGACTGCCTACCATGATGAAGGCCATCAGTGCCCAGTTGGCGCCATAGGGGTAGTGTGGCACCAATAGGTATCGCGAAATGTCCCGGTGGCCCACGACGCCGTACAGGATGCCGCCTAGATAGATAAAGGCCAGGATCGCCAGGCTCGCTGAGAGCCCGTCCACGCCGTCAGTGCAGTTCGTCGCGTTGATCATCAGCCAGAGCACGAGCGTCGTGAGTGGGACGAAGAGCCAGGGAGTCAGCGTGATGGGGATCTTGAAAAGGGGCAGCCAGATCACATAGTCCCGAAACTGGCAAAGGGTCACCGCACCCAGGAGCGAGATGCCCAGATCGAGCGCGCCCAACTTGTACTCGCTCCAGCCGTGGCTCCGGTCATCGAGATACCCTTCAAGCATCGATAGGACGATACAGCCGACGATGCCGACTACGCGCCAATCGAAGGGCATAACGAGCAGGGCCACAGCGGCGAAGATCGACACGAAGATGAGCCCCCCACCGACCGGTTTGCCCTTGGCCTTGTCGCCATCGACCGCGTAGACGCGGCCCTGGTCGTGCGGGAGCCTGCTCCAGAGCCTGGGAAGCGCGAACCAAGTGGCGATCGCGGCCATCGCGGCGCCGATACTTGCGAGAAAGAGATACGAGTTGAACAGCCGGAAGGGGCCCCAGAATTCCGTGAGGTGCTCACCAAGCCAAGGCAGCAAAGTAGATCTCCTTAGTTGAATGCAATGGAGGCTATTATACCAGGGCTGCCATTTCTGCCACGGTCCTCGGGTTACCGCACCTGGCGAAGCTCCCTCACAACGAGATCATCCGAACCGCTAGCTGGCTGAACGTCGCTGGGCCATCCTGGGCATAGAGGAAGAGCCGGTCGCCGGCTGATTCTGGGAGCCGATTGATGAGGCACCGCTGACCACCGGGGTTGCGGGTGTCAATACAGACGTCGATCAAGTCACCGCGGGTGACAATATCGAGTAGGAACGGCCGATCGAGTCCGCGCACGAGGGGTAGGCTCACGTCGCCCAGGCTGACTCTGGCTTCGGCCGGACTGAAGCGCAGATCGCAGCCGCTGGCGAAGGCGCCACTGCCTCGGAGCTTCAGCCCGAAGGTGTGAGCGCCGCCGGGCTCGATGCGCAGCGTGATATGTGCATCGCGCGGCACCCCCGAGAGCATCGCGGCCTCAATCCCCAGGCTCGCGGTCAGCGCGACCGCGTCGCCGTTGGCGAGCACGTGGTCAGTCAGGGCCTGGGCGGACAGCGCGAGCCGTGGCTCTGTGGATGGCACCAATTCGGGCACGAACCGCGATCCAAGTGTTCCATTGGGGTGTTGGATCAGTTCGCGGATCACCAATGCACCGCCCCACTGGCGTCTGCCGCGATCCAGATCGCCCTCGCGGGTTCCCACCCAGGCTACACCCAGGCGCCGGTCCGGGCCGAAGGGCGCCGTTTTCATCACCGCAGCCATCGCGCCGTCGAACGTATCAACGTCAGGGCGCTGCCAGGGTCCCAGCGGTCCCCGAGCCATCCGGTAGTGGGCCACGAGCCCGTGGCTGAAGACGAGATACCACCAGCCGTTCCACTCGAACAGGTCGGGACACTCCGGCGCGCCTGGATAGGAGGACAGAAGGAAGGGCTCCTGCACTTCCCAGCGCCCCAGATCTGCTGATGTCAGATGTGCCAGGCAGCCGCCGTAGCCATGGAGTGGCGGCTCCGCCAGGGCCGAGGTGACGAGCATATGGAAGAGTTCAGTCTCTGGATCCCGGAAGACGAACGGGTCGCGGTAGTCAACGCGCGAGTAACGCGGGCCGGGCGACGCAAGCGGCGACTGCTTGACGAAGGTCGCACCGTCGCTGCTCGTGGCGACGCCGAGGTGCTGGGTCCAGTCGGGCCTGCGCGTGGCGTAGAACGCGTAGTAGGTGCCTGCGTGGAAGAAGGCCGACCCGGTGCAGATGGAGCCTTCCCAGGGTTCGGTGATCGCCAGGGCCAGCGGGTGGTGCTCCCAATGGATCAGGTCGGTCGTTGATGCGTG
>JAFGNI010000634.1 GCA_016927095.1 Anaerolineae bacterium
CGGGCGTTGGCGTTGAACCCGGAGCTGATCGTGTGCGACGAGCCGGTTTCGGCGCTCGACGTCTCCATCCAGGCTCAGGCGCTCAACCTTCTGGCTGACCTACAAGAGCAGTTTGACCTGACCTACATCTTCATCGCGCACGACCTGAGCGTTGTCCGCCACATCAGCGATCGCGTCGCCGTGATGTATGTAGGCAAGCTGGTTGAGATGGCGCCGACCAACGAGCTCTACACTGCGCCAAAGCATCCCTACACCGAAGCCCTGATGACCGCGGTGCCGATCCCCGACCCGCGGAGCGAACGGAAACGGGAGGTGCTGGAGGGGGAGGTCGCCAATCCGGCCAATCCACCGTCCGGGTGCTACTTCCATCCGCGATGCAAGTATGCGCGGGACATCTGTGCGACCCAAGCGCCGGAGCTCCGCGAGATCACTCCCGGACACTTCGTGAGCTGTCACCTCGCCGACGAGCTGCTGCTTCGGGGCGTGGAAAGCGACTAGGCGCTGTCGGCGGCCTCGATGAATGAAGATTCCGGCCTGTCGGGCCAACCAAGAGCCCTTCAGCAAGCCCTCGCGCTTGTCCTCTGGCTGGTATCATCCGCGCTGACTGTGGTGATCATTGCAGCGCTGCGTCGCTTCCTCCTCAGGGCTGCCATTGCCCTGTCGGAGCGGACCGGTGGCCTGCACGGCACGGGACCGGTGGACCACTGGACCGTTGAGGCTGTGGACCAGTTCGGGGTCCTCGTCCTGGGTGCAGCCGGCCTGGTCTTTGTCCTCGTCAGCGAGCCCCTCTACCGGCATGGCCTGCAGCGGGGCCGGCTGTGGCAGCGGTTTGGGATCGTGACGGCAGTGCAGCTGGGGCTGCTCCTCTTGAGTCTGCTGTAACGCCGCCTCGGCAGGGGGCTTCCCCTTGACCCAAGTGCCCAGAGGCACCGCATCTGGGCTAGAGCCACTGGATCTCGTAACGGGCCAAATGGGTCTCTTGGCGCCCAAGGCCCTTCTGAGGGCCTTGGGTGTGCAGATAGCGCCCGAGCGCGTCGGGATCCAGGGGTCATTGGTGTCAGGCGGGGTTTGTCCGGCACGGCAGCGCCGAAAGCCTGCGGAAAGGCCTTGGGCGCGCAGAGGGCACTTGGGCGCGTCAACATGGGCTTCGAATGCCGGCAGGTGGGACGCTACACGGCGGCAAGCGGTGCCTTTGTGGGCGTCACTGACTGCAGTACAATGGACACGGTGAGCGCTGTGCGGGCGAAGGGAGAGGCGGATGGCACCGGAGACGTTGCGCGAGATGACGTACGATGAGGCTCTGGCACGTATGCCGGAGGACCATGGCGTGCCCGGCTTCTGGGCCGGCGATGCGGTGACGGTGGCCCGTTGTCTGGATGCAGTTCGCCGCGGGCGGGTGTCGCCGGCGACCCACTCCGCAGGAGGACGACCGCTCTGCGTTGTGACCTACGGTGCGCCCGAGGCTACCCTGCGCCACGCCAACTTCAACTCTGCTGTGGGTGCCCGTGCGCCCGAGGCCTTCCTCGACCACAATCAGCGCACCCGGCCCGTTGTGGCCTTCATTGGCCCGGTACACGGTCACGAGACCGAGGGGGTCACGGGTCTGGTGAACCTCGTCACGGTGATGGAGACCGGCAGCGATCTCCGCGGGCGGCCCCAGCCGGAGCTGCGATCGCTGGGCGACCGCTGTCGTCTGGTCATCCTGCCGGTGGGCAACCCCGACGGCCTTGCCCGGTTCGAGCCACGACTGCTCAACGGCATGGGGCTGGACGACGTCCGTTTCTGGGGGCAGGGCACCTGGGACGACGACGTGCTCTGCGGGTGGCCCGAGTGCAAGGCCCTGCACCCGATGCGGGGCGACCGCGTCGGCTTCTTGGGCTGCTACTTCAACGATGACGGCATCAATCCGATGCACGACGAGTTCTTCGCGCCGATGAGCTCGGAGGTCGTGGGCATTCTCGACCTGGTGCGCGGCGAGCGTCCGGATCTGGTCGTGCTGCTGCACAGCCACCAGCACCCGCCGTCGCTGTTACGGTCCGCCTATGTGCCGCTGGAGGTGCAGGAGGCCGTCGCAGCGCTGGCAGCACGGACCTACGCGCATCTCGATGACCTAGGCCTCCGTCACGGGGGCGTCTTCTACCCGACGGCGGAACGCGGCCCCTTCCCCGCCGCCTTCAACCTGACCAGTGCGGTCTATCACACCAGCGGCGCGCCTGCGTTCACCTTCGAGTGCCCTCACGGCATCACCGGCGAGGACGCCTACGCCGTCACGCCCGAGCAGATCCTCGACATCCAACTGACGCTGTACCGGAGTATTTTGGAGCAGGTGCTGGCGTAGGGGGCGGTCGCACCCAGGGTCGGTTGACAGTCGAAAGTTACGAGTCACGAGTCACGATTCACCATTCACTACTACACATCCAACATCCAGCATCCGGTATCCGGCATCCAGCACCCACCAAGGAGCAACCATGACCAAGCATCCTCTTGGCGTTCTCATCGTTCACGGTTTTACCGCGAGCCTTGACTGCGTGCGGCCCATCGAGGCGGGGCTGGCCCCACTGGGCCTGCCGACGCGGATGCCCGTGCTGCGGGGACACGGCGCGCCCTCGCCTGAGGCGCTGCGCGACGTGACCTGGCGGGATTGGGTGACCGACGGCGAGGCGGCGCTGCAGGACCTCCTAAGGGAGGCTGAGCGCGCCGTTGTGGTGGGCCACAGCATGGGCGGGCTGGTGACCATCACCTTGGCGGCGGACCATGCCCGCTCGGGCGTGATCGACAGCATCGTTCTCGCTGCGCCGGCGGTCTATGTGACGTCGCCGGTCGCGCCGGGACACCCACTCTCGTTCCTGCTCCCGGTCGTGACGCGGCTGCTGCGCAAGTATGACATGCCGCCGAACTATGCCGACAAGTCACTCGAGGCCTTCGATACGAACTACCCCTGGGCCCCCATCCCTGCGGTGAAGCAGTTTCTGGACTTCACGCAGGC
>JAFGNI010000635.1 GCA_016927095.1 Anaerolineae bacterium
GATCGGCGTCGTCGGGGCAGCAGGCCGCGGCAGATCCTTCGCCGCCCCCTTCGATGCCCATCCCGCCACCCAGATCCACGCGGTCTGCGACATCCAGGCCGAGGCCCTGCCTGAGGCAGCCCGCCAGCTCGGCGCAGCGGAGATGTACACCAACTACGAAGAGATGATCGACAAAGCCGGCCTCGACGCCGTCGTCATCGGCACACCGATGCATCTGCACGCGGAGCAGACGATCATGGCGCTGGAGCGGGACATTCACGTCCTCTGCGAGGTCACGGTCGGCGTCTCCATCGAGGAGTGCAGAGCCGTCCTGGAAGCAACGAAGCGCTCGGACGCCGTCTATATGATGGCGGAGAACTACACCTACATCAAATCCAACGTCCTCGTCCGTGAACTCGTGCGACGCGGCCTCTTCGGCGAGGTCTACTACGCCGAGGGTGAATACCTTCACGAGCTCAAGGAACTCAACGAGATCACGAAATGGCGACGGATATGGCAGACCGGCATCGACGGCATCACCTACCCTAGCCACAGTCTTGGGCCGATCCTCCAGTGGATGGATGACCGCGTCGTCCGCGTCGCCTGCGAGGGCAGCGGGCACCACTACACCGACCCCCGCGGCGACCTCTACGAGAACCAGGACAGCTGCGTGATGCTGGCCAAGACCGCCAACGACGGTCTGATCAAGATCCGCGTGGATATGCTGTCGGATCGACCCCACGCAATGAGCAACTACAGCCTTCAGGGCACCACCGGCTGCTACGAGTCTGCGCGGAGCCGCCTGGAGCCCCACAAGATCTGGCTGGCCGACCTTGCTCCCGACGCCAACACGTGGATGGAGCTGCAGGAACTGGAGGCAGCGTACCTGCCGGAGATGTGGCGCAACCCGCCTGAAGCAGCGCTCAAGGCGGGCCATGGCGGCGGTGATTACTTCGAGGTGCTCGACTTCGTCAACAGCATCATCAACGGCACCCCTTGCCCCATCGGCATCCACGAGGCACTGGACATGACGCTGCCGGGCCTGGTCAGCCAAGCCTCCGTCTTGGATGGCGGCAGCTGGCTGGACGTCCCCGATTCCCGAACTTGGTGAGCCGGCTCGATGGGACACCACACGTACCGCTGCGCCGGCGTCACAACAGACCGGCAGCACCGTCGCGCTATAGGCCTCTGAGGCACACAACCCAGAGAATCTACGATGGCAACGCAACAACGTGCCGTAACAGGGACCGATCTCCCAAAGGAGCAGGAGCCTTGCCCTTGGCGATGAGGGGATATGTCTAGTCCAGCCGGAGCCGTAGTGGGCAAAGCCACAAGTCAGGAGCAAAGCACCGCGATGAGTGCGCGGGCCAAATACCTGACCCTCATCGCCCTGATGCTGCCGCAGCTGATGATCGTCTTCAATCTCTCGGCTGTCAGCGTGGCCCTGCCCGCGGTCCGCGAGGCCTTCAACGCCCCGGTCGACACGATGGCCTGGGTGGTCACGATCTATACGCTGCCCTATGTGGCCTTGATGCCCTTGTACGGACGCTTGGGGGATGACCTCGGCATCCGGCGGATGGTCCTGGTCAGCACCGCGGTCTTCCTCGCCGGCACCGCCTTGGATGTCTTCTCCCCAAACCTGTCGCTCCTGTTGCTGGGTCGCTTCATCCAAGGTGCCGGTGCCAGCGGCATCGTGCCCTTGGCCATCGCGATGATCTACCGAATCTTCCCCCGTGACGAGCAAGGTCGCGCGCTGGGGCAATGGAATTCAATCGGTCCGGTTGCCAGCGTGGCCGGGAGCTTGATCAGCGGCGTCATCATCGACAACCTGGGCTGGCGCATCATCTTCCTCTTGCCGCTCTTGGTGGGCCTGGTAACCCTCTACATGGTGCGCCGGACCGCGCACGGAGCAGAGCCCCACTTGCACCTGGATGCTCTGCGTAGCTTTGACTGGGGCGGCGTGTTGTTACTTGCAGCAACGCTGACGGCCTTCCTCTTCTATCTCACCAGCCGATCCATCACCGGACAGCCACCCCTTCGCGACTGGCGGCTGCTGTTGGCCACAATCATCCCGCTTGTCGCATTCCTCTGGTACGAACGCCGGCAGGCGGCGCCCTTCATCGATCTTACCATCCTCACCGACCTAAACCTGTTGAGAGTCTGCCTAAGCTCGGCCACCCGCATGTTCGTGATGGCGAGTACGGACTTCCTCATCCCGCTCTTTCTGTCAGACCTCCAGGGGCTCAGCGCCACAGCAATCGGCCTAATCGTGATGATACGCTCGGCCGCGCTCTTCCCAACGATGTATTTCGGCGGACGGATCACGGATCGCTGGGGCAGCCGGCGTCCGATCATCCTAGGGCTAGGTGTCCAAACAGCCAGCCTGGCGCTGATCGCCTTGGATGGGGCCGGCGGGGCTGGTGTCGTCTGGACTGTCACAGGCTTGCTTCTGAACGGACTGAGCGCCGGCATGGCATTGCCGGCGCTGCATCGGGCCGCGATGGAGGGTCCCGAGGGGGAGCGAAGCGGGGCAGCTGCCGGCGTCTACAGCATGATCCGATTCTGGGGGATGATGCTGGGGACAGCCGTCGCCGGGGTGCTGCTGCAATCACTCCTGGATCGTGGCATCGCGCCGCTTCTCAGCTACCGCCTCGTCTATGCCGCCACAGCACTCGTGGGGGCCGTCGGCGTCGTGTCGGCTATCGTGCTGCGGGAGGAACGCTAGCGCCTCCCCCAACTGCGCGACAAAGGCCTCAACCTCCTCGGCGTAGTCGTCGGCTATGATCTTCGGCGCGTGAAAGGGACGTGTGACAATCGGCGTCTTGCCGGAAGCCTCAGCCATGAGATCGAAGACGTGGGCATTGTTCGGATCCTCCCCGCTGCAGAAGAAGGCTACAGTCCTGAACCGATCACCATTCTCCGCCAGATAGGTCCGTGGCTCTGGCGGCAGCGTGTTGGCATAGACAGGCGTGCCCACCACAACCAGATCGTAATCCGCCGGCTCGTGATCCGCAGCCTCAAGATCCACAGTCCGCTTGAGCTTGCCACCGAAGACCACCCGGCCCATATTCCCAAAGTTGCGCAGTCCCTTGCCTCGGATGTTGGCGTCCACCCGCTGCACCGGCTCAATCTCCTCGAGATCGGCCCCCAATGCCGCAGCCACCGCTCGCGCGATCTTCCGCGTGTTCCCGGACGACGAGTAGTACACAACCAGCACTTGCAGATTGTCCATATCCACCTCTCAACCCCCTGGGAAAACCTAACCGCGAATCCTCGCGAATCTTCGCTAATCTCTTGTCCTGGGATTCGTGAGGATTGGAGAAGATTCGCGGTTGGCGTGATCCATGGCCTACTTCCCCCGGCTGAAGCTGTAGCGTATCACCTGTCTTGGACAGGCATCGACGCAGCTCCCACACAGGATGCACTCGCTGTTCTCCATCGATCCGGTCGCAACCATCGCCTGCACCCCCAAGCTCATCGGACACGCGTTGTCACACCGGTGACACTGAATGCACTGGTCCGGCTGCACCTGCAACCGGAGCGCCGGCGTGTTCAGCGCGTTGCGCACCTTGCGACCGATGATCATGAACGGCGCCATCCAACAGCCGTAGTGGCAGAAAGCGCGCCGTCCGAAGGCCACGGCGAGACCAAAGATGGTTAGCACGACGATGTAGTAGATGAAGTACTTCATCGGCTCATCGACCGAGATACCTGTCTCCGTCAGATGTAAGAAATCGACCTTCCGATACCCCCCTGCCGAGATGATCCCATAGGCGATCAGAGCCATCCATGGAATCCAGATCCCCCACTTAATCCAATCACGCCGGCCACCCTTGACAGGCTTGTTGTTGACCATGAAGCAAGCCTCGCCGATACCGCCCGCTGGGCAGAGATAGGCGCACCATAGCCGTCCCACGAAGAGGGCGGAGAGAAAGAGGAGACCAAAGACGATGGCACTGCCGGCGAGGATACCCTGGAACGCACCGTCGATGATGACATAGGGTGACAGGAAGTTCAACGTCACCGGGAAAAGCAGGAATGCAGCGAAGAGCACCGCCCGGCGTACCTTCTGGCGGTTCGGATGCCGCTTGACCAATGCTTGAGCCATCGCCAATCTCCTAGTGTCCTGTGGTTAGCCGCAGGATATCATCACCCGCTTGTGCTGGCATCCGCTAAAGGGGGGAATGGGGGGATGCATCGAGTCATAGGAGCAATGACTGTGCCAGCACCTTCTCCGCGATCTCCATCGTCTTCACCGCGTCGCCGAAGTGCGATCCCGGCAGCGTCCCCGCCTTCAAGCAATCGATGAACTCGCGGTTCTTGGCCTGGAAGCCCCCATACTTGAAGAACGCATCACCGCCGGCCTCCTCGCGCGTGTCGTAGACGATGCCTTCCGTGTCGCCATCGGCGTAGAGCACGCCCTTGCCCTCGTGCTCCGCCTCGACGCAAATACCGGGCGCGTGCATCTCCACATCGAAGATCCGCCGGCCGCTGGTCCAGCTGTTGACCATAAGCCCCGTTGCGCCGTTGTCGAACTCGAACATCACTGCGTAGAAGTTGATGTCCGGTGTCATCACGCGCTTAGTGATCGTGTGCATCCTCACCACCTCGCCGCCGCACATCCAGCGCAGCGTGTCGATCGCGTGGACGCCGTCGTCCATCATATGGTCTCGCGCTTCCAGGTAAGGATCGAAGGCGCACTTGTAGAAGCGGCACACCGCGTGCACGATCGGGCCGCGTTCGAGGCAGGCATCGCGCAGCTTCACCACCATCGGGCACGACCGCCGCTGGAAGCTGACCTGCGTGATGCAGCCGTGCTTCTCCGCCAGATGCGCCAGAGCCCGCGCCTGATGAACCGTGATCCCCATCGGCTTCTCGATATAGAGGTTCTGCCCCTGACGAAGGCACCAGGTCCAGATGTCATAGAAGATGTGCGGCTGCCCGATGGCGTAGACCGCGTCCGGCGCAATCTCCTCGACCATCTTTTGGTAGTCCAAGTAGCGCTTCTCGACGCCGTAGAGGTCGGCGGTAGCGTGCAGCCGCTCCGTGTTGATGTCGCAGATCGCCGCGATCTCGACGTCATCGAACGAGGCCAGCGAAGGATAGTGCACCTTGTTGGCCATCACACCTGCACCGATCATCGCGACGCGTATCTTCCCGGGCTCAGACATCAGATTTACTCCTTTCCATCGAACAGGTCGCGGACAAAGGCGATGTCCTCTGCGATCAAGCGTTCCACAGCTGGCTCGTCCGTGTACTCGGCAGGCAGGCAGACCACGCCCTCGTAGCCGCGCGCCTTCAGATCGGCGACGACGCTCGGCCACGAGGCCTGACCGTGCCGTCCGGCGGTCCAATAGACCTGCCACGCCGCCAACTCGGCTTCCGGGCCGTTGACCCGGCGCCAGTAGGCATTCTTGAGATTGACCATACAGAGGTGCGACCAAGCCAAATCCAGCGCCAAATCAAGGTCGTTGCCGTTAAGCGCCTCATGCGCCGCATCCCACACAATCGCAATATGGCGCGGGTCGTAGGGCGCCACCAACCGCTGTAGCCCCACGGCGTTGGCCACGAATCGCCCGAAATGGTTCTGAACCCCAAGCTGCACCCCGTATCGATCCAGCAACGGGACCAAGGCATCGTAGGTGCGGCGGTAGCGTGCCTCGGCCTCGGGATAGGACTCTCCCCTCTGAATCGGCGCCATCACGCGGATGGTCGGCACGCCGGCCTCGGCGCACGCCGCGATGGTCGCCTCATCCGTCGGCCCGGCCACGCTCAGGATCTTCACCCCGAACTCGCCGAGCGTCTGGGCCGCATCGGGCAGCGTGGCGACCGACTCCGGCTCCACCTGGTAGCCAGGCCGGACCGGGAACTCAATCCCGTCAAACCCCAGCCCCGCGACAAACTCGCCCAACTCCTCTAGCGACACCGTTTTCCAAGGCTTCGTAAACACCGAGTAACTCATCTCATCCATCAGTCACCTCCACAGTAAACTCAACCGCGAATCTACGCAAATCCTCGCCAATTTCTACGTTCCCCATCGAGCTATGATGCGTAAGCCGACCCGTGTCAACCAAAGAGGCACCATCCGCTCATTCTTTCATTCGCTGATTCTGCCTCTGATTCGTGTAGATTCGTGGTTTGCCTTTCTCAAGCCATGATCTGCAGGCGAGCCCAGGTGACGGCGAGGTGCGGGGCCTCGCCCGCGAAGAAGCGCACCATGTCGTCCGCAATCGCCTCCACCAGCCGGAGGCGCGACTCGATGGTGAATCCTGCCACGTGGGGGGTCAGGAAGACATTGTCCATATCGCGCAGCGGATCATCCGCCGGCAATGGCTCTTGATCGTACACATCCAGCACGCCACGGATGCGGCCTGTGGCGAGGGCGGCCCGCATCGCGGCCTGATCCACAACCCATGCGCGCGCCGTGTTGATGAAGAGGGCGCCGTCCTGCATCGCCGCAAAGTGCACGGCGCCAATCATCTCCTTCGTCTCGGGCGTGATGGGTGCATGGACGGAGACGATATCGCTGCCCGAAAAGAGCTCCTCCAGCGAGACCCGCCGCACGCCCAGTACCTTAGCCTCCGCCTCAGAGAGATAGGGATCATAGACCATCACGTCGCAGTGGAAGGGCTTCAGCAGGTTGATCACGCGCCGGCCGATCATGCTGGCCGAGACAAGGCCAACACGCTTGGTGTACAACTCGTGTGAGAATCCGCGGGCACCGTGGCTCCATATCTTCGCCTCTTTCATCTCCGGCTCGTACCGGTGCAGTTCGCGCTGCATGCGCAACATCGCCCAGAGCGTGTATTCCGCCACCGAGTCGGCGAGCACCGAGGATGCGCTGAGCATCACGATGCCACGATCGTAGCCCGCCTTGGGCAGGATGTGCTTGACGCTACCCGCTGCATGCCCCACGATCCGGAGGCTGTCCGCCGCCGCCAGCATCTCCGGCGTGAAGCCCGGCACACCCCAAGAGGTCACAACCACCTCCGCCCCGGGGAGCAGCGCAACCAACTCCTCCGGCGTGGTGTCGCGGTCCATCTCGTTCCAGACCACCTCACCCAACCCGCTCAGCATCGCGCGGGCACGTTCGGAAAGGATGTCCTCGCTCAGCCCTGTTCGGGGAAGATAGAGGATCTTACGTTCTGCCACCTTGTCCCTCCTTGGCCTACCTCATAGACGATTCGCAGCCCACCGCGCCATCCATTGATGGAGTATACGCGCCTCAACCACTCCAAGCAAAGTCCCTAGCCCCTACCCCTTTTCCCCTATCCCTTGTCCCTTATCCCCTTTCCCCTATACTGAATGCTACCCATTCCTATACCCCAAAAAGGAGCGACCGATGGCCAAGTCATACGTCGTCAAGGCGGGCGACACGCTGAGCAAGATCGCCAAGGAGTTGTTGGGGGATGCCAATCGCTGGCAGGAAATCGTGGAAGCTAACAAGGACAAGATCAAAGACCCCAACGCGATACAACCGGGACTGGAACTCAAGATACCCTCAGAAGCGGGGGAAAAGGGAGGCAGACCCCAGGGGAGTTCGACCCAAGAGCTCAAGTAACCCACTCGCAGCCCATAAACGAATACGGGGAGCCAAGTGGCTCCCCGTTGTCGTTGTTTTGTCAGACTGCTGCGATCACCCGATCGCGTCGCTCAAGGCTAGGGCTTGAAGCCCGTTCTCGTCTCGTAGCCGCTTAGGCCACGCTGCGGCACTCGGCGGGATTGTAGGCGCAGTATGTAGCACCTTTCGTTGCTGCAAAGATCGCGCTCTCGAAGCTATCAAACATGCCTCTCACCCTGGACGCCAACGTTCGCCACAGGATGCCCGGGCTTGCCAACTGGAACGGCTCTCGCGTGCTTGTCATCTGTTCGGCAATCGGTTTCGCTAGATATCCATCAAACGGTAGCATACCCATCGTTATCCTCCTTCACTTTTTCATCTGCCCTCAGTTCAGGGCCTTGTCTAATTTATTGTTTATGTATTGTATAAGTAATATACACGACTTTTGATAGTTTGTCAAGACCCAAATCGAGGAAATTCCCGAAAAGCGCACAGAAGATCTCGGCTATGCTGTATCCAGGCTTCAAGTAGAATGAACGGCATCGCGACCAAGTCCCCTTGGCACTGAGGACCTATGAACTACCTGGAACGCTTCATCGCCGCTATGGACTACCAATCCTTAGACTACGTCCCCAACTGGGAGCTGGGGGTGTGGGGTCAGACGCAGGACCGCTGGGAGGCTGAGGGGCTCGATGTCACCTCCCTCCACTGGAATTGGTTCCCGGGCGAGGCAAAGCTGGGGATGGACCCCAAGGAGTTCATCACCTTCTGCGCCGATCCCCTGCCCCGGTACGAGTACGAGGTCCTCGAAGAGGATGAGCGGACCTTCACCTTCCGGGACCACAAGGGTATGGTCCGCAAGGGGCTCAAGGAAGGCGAAGCACACGGCACCCGGAAGTCGATGGACGAGTTCATCGACTTCCCCGTCCACGACATGGACGACTGGCAGGAGGTCAAGAAGCGCTTCGATCCCACCAGCCCGCAGCGCTA
>JAFGNI010000636.1 GCA_016927095.1 Anaerolineae bacterium
CTGGCGGAGGCGGCAGGTGGGGAGCCTGTGAGGACGCCGGCGTTCGACCGGCTGGCAGCCCAGGGCACGCGCTTTTCCGACGCGTATTGCCAGATGCCGCTTTGCACGCCGTCGCGGCTTTGCCAGTTAACGGGGCAAGAAGTGCGGGCGTGTGGCGCCTGGACAAACCAAGCGGTGCTCCGCCCGGAGCTTGCGACGATACCTAAGGCACTGGCTGAGGCCGGATACGCGACCTGCCTGGTGGGCAAGATGCATCTGGGTGGGAATCAGCAGTTCGTGGGCTTCCAGCATCGCCCCTACGGCGACTTGACCGGCAAGACCGGACACCAGTGGGAGCCCCTCAGCCGTGATGCGCACCAAAGCATGCGGGCGCGGACGGCGCACGTGGGCGTGACCGCCATCCCTGAGAGCCTCATCCAAGATGAGGTGGTGGCGCAGGAGACGGTGGCCTGGCTACGTGAGCACGCGCATGCCCATCCGAACCAGCCGTGGTTCCTGTGTGCCTCCTTCAGCCGGCCCCACTTCCCGCTGACGGCGCCGCGCCGCCACTTCGATCGCTATTGGCCTGAGGGTGTGACGCTGCCCAAGGTGCCAGCCGGTGGTGATGCCTACGATCACCCGATGAGTGTCGGGATGCGCGGCGGCTTCAAAGTCGATGCAATTGACCACGCGGAGACGGTGCGGGCGCGCGCGGCGTATTTCGCCAATGTGAGCTATCTGGATGAGGTGATCGGGGATCTTCTGTTGCGGCTCGATGCGGGTGGCCTGCTGGACAACACCATCATCGTCTACTCTACCGACCACGGCGAGATGGCCGGGGAACACGGGGTCTGGTGGAAGAATGGCTGGTACGAGGCATGCACCCGCGTGCCTTTGATCGTATCAACGCCGGCGCAGCGCCAGGGGACGTCCCCGGCCCGCGTGGTGCGGACGCCGGTCGGTCTGATCGATCTCTTCCCGACCTTCTGTGGCTTTGCCGGCGCAGAAGCGCCGAGCGATCTGCCCGGCGTCGACCTGGGCGCCGCCATAGAGGGCGAGGATACCTTTCCTGACCGGCCCATCTTTTGTGATGCGCTCACGCCACGATGGGGGGCCGGGACGGAATTCCGGATGATCCGCTGGCGAGATTACAAGTACGTGGCCTTCCGCGATGCGCCGCCGCTCTTCTTCGACTTGGCGGCGGATCCTGGTGAGCAGCACAATCTGGTTGACCAGCGCCTCACAGGTGAGGCTGGAGAAGCTCTGGTCTATTTGGCTGCGGTCGCAGCGGACACGATGGACTTTGACCTGGCAGAGCGCGAACGTCTGGAAAGGGAT
Organism: Anaerolineae bacterium; assembly: GCA_016927095.1. Next base: position 1,318 of record JAFGNI010000636.1, read on the forward strand.
GGCGATCTCCGCGAGATCTACGCTCAGGATTTGCCTAGGGCATCCGGAAACCTATACTTGTTTCCGGACGGGCGGCTCGTGAACGTCGACGATGTGATGCTCTACGAGCCAACGGTGCTCAGTGACAACCCCGCCGAAGCTTTTGGCGACTGGCCCGGCGATATTCTGGATCCAAAGGAGGCTTGATGGACACGGCACGATGGGGAAAGGCTGTTGTGTGCCTAATAGTTTTGGCCATGCCGGCAGCCGGTTGCTCGATGCTGGTGCCCACCGCGGAGCCTGTCACCATCTCGTTCGTCCACCCGGTCGATCCCGGCGGCGTGTATGAGCGGTGGGCGCAGGAGTTTCAGGAGGCGAATCCCCATGTGACGGTTGAGTTGGTGAGCCGTCAGGATGTCAGTGGAGGCAGCCTCCTGACGCATGACGCGTTCGTCGCCACCCAGTTTGAGGTGAGCCAGTACGTCTCCGCGAACGCTGTGGTGGACCTCACCGGCTTCATCGAACAAGATGAGGAGCTGAACGTCGGGGATTTCTATCCCGCTGCGCTGGACGTGTTCAGCGTGCAGGGGCGCCAGTGGGCTTTGCCCTTCGGCATCGACATGCTGATGGTCTACTACAACAAGGACATCTTTGATCGCTACAGCGCCGCCTACCCTCAGGTCGGCTGGGATTGGGGTGATTTCCTGGATGCCGCGATTTCTGTGACCGATCCGGGTGCTGACATCTTCGGCTATGGACTCCATCACGAGTCCGAGTTCGCGGCCTATGAACCTGTGGTTTTGATCTACCAGCACGGTGGGCGAATCTTCGACAACCTGCAAGCACCCACCATGGCGACGCTGGACGATCCCTACAACATCGAGGCCATGGAGTTCTATGCCTCCTTGATCTACGATCACGGTGTCTCGCCGACACCCGAAGAAGCGCAGCGCATGGGGAGCCCCTATCCTTGGCGTGCGGTATTTCAGCAGCAGGTGGCGATGTGGGCCACGATGTTGTCCGAACGCGGTGGCTCGACTTGGCCGATGGCATGGAACTTCAACTGGGGTGTGGTGCCTATGCCCCGGGACGCCGTAGCGGGCACCCTGGCCCTGTCTGACGGGTTCTTCATCTCGGCTGAAAGCGAAAACCCAGACGTCACGTGGGCATGGATCAGCTTCCTCAGTCAGAAGATACCGCCCTTCCAGATGCCGGCCCGCCCGTCGTTGGCGCAGTCCTCCGCCTATGAGCAGGCAGTTGGCAGTGAGGTCGCAGCCGCAGCGCAGGCGGCGATTGGCGGCGCGATCCTGGTCAATCCGGAGATCCTGGGCTTTGAGACGGCGGTGAATGCGATGGCGGAGGCCTTTGCCCAGATTCGCAGCGGCGAGGTGACGCCGGAGATCGCGCTGGTGACGGC
>JAFGNI010000105.1 GCA_016927095.1 Anaerolineae bacterium
CGTCCGTGCGGCGACCAACCCTGAAGCCTATGAGCGCATGCAGGCGGCCCTGGCGGCGCTGCTGTTGGTGCTCCGGCAGGACTTACCGGCTCGCTTCGAGACCGCCAAGGCGCTGTCGCAGGATGATGACGAACTGGCTGAGGTGTTGGAGGTGTGGCTGACTTTCTGGCGCGATGTATTGCTCATCCAGTCAGACAGTGAGGCTGCTATCGTGCATACCGAGCACCGGGCAACCTTGGAGCAGATCGCCGCTGTGATCGACGTGCGGCAGAGCGCGGATGTCCTGACCGCGTTGGAGCAATCGCAGACAGCGCTGCTGGCTAATGCGAATACGCAATTGCTGGTTGAGAATCTCCTGCTGGGGCTCCCAACGGTGCCGGCGCCCTGAAGCTACGAGCTAATCCTGAAACCGGATTCCACGGTGATGCGCATCGCAGTGCGCTCTTTCCCATCGATCAACACTTCGGAGAACTCGGGGATACACGCGATCTGGATATCTTCCAGTTCCAGATAGCCTCGTGCGATCGCGATGGCTTTGATGGCTTGATTCACCGCACCCGCGCCGATGGCCTGAACATCGACGCGGCCTCTTTCGCGGATGATGCCGGCAATGGCTCCGGCGACGGAGGTGGATCGAGAGTTAGCCGCGACTCGGACTAGGTCCATAGTGGTCTCCTTGTGTGCAACGATGCGCATCCGGCTATCATCATTATACCGTTCTTTTGGCGAATGCGCAAGTAATCGTGTTTGATTTGAAGTCCAATGCCTTGGCAACTTACCCAAGCACAACCAAGCTTGGGATGGGGGTTTAGGCGTTCTAACGAATGGGAGTTGCTGTGTCTCATATTCTGGTGACCAATGATGATGGCGTTGCCGCGCCGGGGATTGCCGCGCTGGTGGAAGCCCTGAGCGAGCGCGCTGAGGTGACGGTGATCGCGCCTGAACGGAACTGGAGTGCTTCCGGGCACGTGAAGACGATGCACCGGCCGCTGCGTGTCCGCGAGGGACGCCTATTGAGCGGTCGCGCAGTGCTGGTGACCGATGGGGCACCGTCTGACGCGATCGCGTTGGGCCTGATGGGCATTGTGCCCGATCCGGTCGATCTGGTGGTCTCAGGCATCAATCGCGGTGCGAATGTGGGAAGCGATCTGACCTACTCAGGTACGGTGACGGCGGCGATGGAGGGGGCCATTAGCCGTGTGCCCTCGTTTGCCATCTCGCTCGACACCTATGAGGACGGCCGGGACTACGGCCCTGCTGCGCGGTTCGCCGCCTACCTGGCCCAGAAGGTGATCGCGCATGGGCTCCCTGAAGGCGTGTTGCTCAACGTGAACGTCCCCAGTATCCCGGAGGAGGACATCCAGGGGGTAGAGATCACGCGCACGGGCCAGCGCATCTACCGGGATGTCCTGGTCGTGCGTGAGGATCCCTTTGGTGTGCCATACTACTGGATAGGGGGCGATCCTCCCACCGGCGTTGCGGATCGGGGTACGGACTTTGGGGCGCTCGCCAGCGGGCATATCTCGATCACGCCAATCAAGCTGGATCTGACGGCTGACGGTTTTCTGAGCACCCTGAGGTCGTGGGCATTTGAGGCGTGGCGGTGAGTGCGTTCCGCTACGTGGTCGCCTACAAGCCCTTCGGTATGCTCAGCACGCGCCAGCGCAGCGCCGCCGGTCACGATAATCTGACCGCGATGGGGATCCCTGACCACCTGCGCCCTGCGGGTCGCCTGGACCGTGACAGCGAAGGGCTGCTGCTCCTGACCGATGATGGTCAGACGCTCCATCGCCTCACGCATCCCGATTTCCAGCATACCAAGATCTACTTTGCGCTGGTCCTGGGACACCCGGACACGGCGACGCTGGACCGGTTGCGACAAGGGGTTGAGATCAAATTGGGCCGGACGAAACCGGCAGATGTGGAACGCCTTGCCGGGGAACCCCCGCTGCCCGACTTCCCGAAGCCGCTGCCGTCTCCGGAGAAGACGAGCTGGTTGCGGATCGTCTTGCAGGAGGGCATGAACCGCCAGATCAAGCGCATGACAGCCGCGGTTGGGCATCCAACGGTGCGATTGGTGCGAGTTGCCATCGGAAGTGTTAAGCTGGCAGCGGACCTGCAGCCGGGCCAGTGGCGCGATCTGACCGCAGTCGAGCGCCAGGTCCTCCTTGCTGATGTCTGGCCGCGGGGACAGGGCCCTCACACGTGAGGGGGGACCGTGAGGGGGAGCCCTATGGCGGCGGCTTTGCCAATCTGATGGAGGTGTTTTCGTGAAGCTTTCCGTGATTATGCCCGTCTACAATGAGATCGAGACCATCGACGAGATCGTGGCCCGGGTGCGGGCCGTGCGCCTCGATGTGCCGGTCTGGGAGAACCACGCCAATGAAACCGTCGCGCACCTGGACCGCGAGGTCGTCATTGTCGATGATGGTTCGACCGACGGCACCCGTGCGTTCCTGGACACCCTGCGGGAGGAACCTGATGTCACCGTGATCTTCCACGCCGAGAACCAGGGCAAGGGCGGCGCCGTCAAGACCGGGCTCGAGGCGACCAGCGGAGATATCTGTCTCATCCAAGATGCCGACCTCGAGTACGATCCGCGGGACTACATCAAGCTGTTGCAGCCCATCCTGGAGAAGCGCACCAAAGTCGTTTACGGCTCGCGTTTCCGTGGCGGGCCGACGAAGGCGATGTTCTTCTGGCATATGATGGGCAACCGCGGGCTGACCTTTGTGACCAACCTGCTTTACAATACCATCCTGACTGATATGGAGACCTGCTACAAGGTCTTCTCGCGAGAGGTCGCGGACAGGCTGCGGCTCAAGGCACGCGGCTGGGGTTTTGACCCGGAGATCACGGTACAGATTCTGCTGAGTGGCTATCGCATCTACGAGGTGCCCATCTCCTACAGTGGGCGGGAATTCACCGAAGGCAAGAAGATATCTTGGCGTGATGGATTCACCGTTCTCTGGACGCTGCTCAAGTACCGGCTGCAGGGATTCCGGTGAAGCTTGACTAAATCGGCGATGAATGCCACAATGTTTGAGAGGACTCGCTACGCCGTGCTCCGGGCTAGACGTTGTGACTGTTGAGGGAAAGGACATCACAATCCTTGACGGTCTTCAATCTTCCCACGCTTACGCGCCCGATCAGGCATCTGCAACGATACCGGCAGATCCTGACGGTCTTCACGCGTCACGGGTTCGGCTTCGCAATTTCGCAGCTCCCAGCTGAGCCCTTCTGGGTACGGGACCTCTCGCCCTTCCCCAAGCAGGAGCGGGCCTCCCTGCCGAGCCATTTCCGCCAGGCCCTTGAGGAGCTGGGGCCCGCCTTTGTGAAGCTGGGACAAGTTCTCAGTACCCGGCCCGACCTGTTGCCCCCTGACTACATCGCCGAGCTCGCGAAGCTGCAGGATAAGGTGCCACCGGTGCCCTGGGAAGAGGTCGAGCAAGTCCTCCGCCAGGAGCTCTCACAGCCGCTAGCCGAGATCTTCGATGAGATCAACACCGAGCCCATAGCGGCTGCTTCGCTGGCCCAGGTCCACGATGCAAAACTCGCGACGCGTGAGCGCGTTGCGATCAAGGTCCAGCGCCCCCACATCCTCCGGACACTGAAGACGGACCTGGAGATCATCCACGACGTCGCGCGTTACCTGCAGAATCACACGCCGCTGGGTCAGGTCTACAACTTGGTGGAGATTGCTGAGGATTTCGCCGATACGCTCAACAGCGAACTCGACTACAGATCCGAAGGGCGCAACGCCGACCGTTTCCGAGAGAGCTTCAAAGACAACGAGGACGTTCACATTCCGTGGATCTATTGGGCCTATACCACCAAGCGGGTGCTGGTCCTGGAGTACATCGAAGGCATCAAGATCGACCAGATCGAGGCCATCGATGCCGCAGGCTGTGACCGGAAGCGGATCGCTACCAATGCGGCGCAGATGATCATCCAGGAGGTGCTGCAGGACGGATTCTTCCACGCCGACCCCCACCCGGGCAACTTCGTCGTGATGGATGGGGATGTGATCGGGGCGATGGACTTCGGCATGGTGGGCTATCTGAGCCGTGCCGACCGCGTCAATTTGATCCGCCTCTACAACGTGGCGGTCCAGATGAACGCCAAGGGCGCCACCGAGGAGCTGATTCATATCGGGGCAGCCCCGGCTGACGTGGACCGGCAGATGCTGACGCGCGATCTGGAGCGATTACTGCAACGGTACGCCGGCTTGCACCTGAAGGATATGCACCTGCAGGAGGTCCTGGAAGATGTGATGCCGGTGGTCTTTGAGCATAGGCTACGGTTGCCGACCAACTTCTGGCTGCTGGCGAAGACGCTGGCGATGATGGAGGGCATTGGACTCAGCTTGGCCCCTGACTTTGATATCTTTGAGTTCTCGCGACCCTACGTCAGCCAGTTGATCCTCAGCACCCTTGTGCCCGATCGCCGTTGGATCTCAGACATCGTGCGCCGGGGACTGGCGTGGAACGACCTCCTGGATGAGATACCGCATGCGGGCCAGCTGCTCATAGATCGCCTTGAGAAGCGTGAGCCCATCACGCTGGCCCTGGCCCCCAAGAACCTTGAGACCATCGACCGCTTGGCTACGCGCTTGGCCTTGAGCATGATCATCGCCGGCATGACGATTGGCCTGGCGATGATGATTCCCATCGTGACGAGCACCGGCTGGCTCGTTCAGGCCATCGTCATCGTGAGCTTTGTCGGTGTGCTCCTGATCGGCGCTCGTGTCGTCTGGTCGATTGTTCGGAAACGGTAAAAATCGGCATTTGCTCGCGCCATCCGCTATGTTACAATAGCCTTTATGGAAGATTCAAACCACCCTCACCTACGTATGCTCAACGCCCAGCAACGTGCGGCTGTGACGGCGCCGCTGGGGCCTGTGCTGGTGCTGGCAGGTCCGGGGTCCGGCAAGACGCGGGTGCTCACGCACCGGATTGCCTGGATGCTGTCGGCGCTGGGGGTGCCGGCGTGGCAAGTGCTGGCGGTGACCTTCACGAACAAGGCGGCGCGGGAGATGCGGCACCGCCTGGACCGGATGCTGGGGGACACGTCGACGCGCTCGATGACGATGGGTACCTTTCATGCAACCTGCGCGCGCATCCTGCGGCGTGAGGCGGACTTGCTGGATCTCTCCCCCAACTACCTCATCTTCGACAGTGACGACCAGATCACGGTGATGAAACAGGTGGTGGCGGACCTAGGGTTGGACGACAAGCGCTACCGTCCCCGCTCGCTTCTGAACGCGGTGTCCAGTGCCAAGAACGAGCTGCTGACGCCGACGACGTTCCCTGTGCAGACCTACTATGATGAGATCGTTGCGCGCGCCTACGCAGCGTACCAGGAGACCTTACGCAAGAATGACGGCTTGGACTTTGACGATCTGTTGATGGAGACGGCGCAGCTGCTTAAAGACAACCCGGCTGTGCGCGATCGCTATCGCGACCGTTTTCAGTCCATTCTGGTCGATGAGTTCCAGGATACGAACGTGGCGCAGTACGTCATTCTCAAGCAACTGGCCCATGGCCACCGTAACATCTTTGTGGTCGCGGATGAGGACCAGTCGATCTACTCTTGGCGTGGCGCCGATTACCGCAATATTGTGAGGCTGCGACAGGATTTCCCCGAGCTGCAGGAACACCTGCTGGAGGAGAACTATCGCTCAACGCAGGTCATTCTCGATGGCGCCCAGGCGGTGATCGCCCGCAATCTCGACCGCACGCCCAAGCACCTTTTCACCACGAAGTCCGGTGGCCAACTGATCGTGCTGCATGAGGCCTATGACGAGCAGGAAGAGGCGGATTACGTCGCCCGCGAGGCCCTGCGCCTTTTGCGCACCGGCTACCAGCCCAGCGAGCTCGCTGTCATGTACCGGACCAACGCGCAGTCCCGGGCTCTGGAGGAGACCTTTATCCGTCACAACATCCCCTATCGCTTGATTGGGGCGACGCGGTTCTACTCGCGCCGGGAGATCAAGGACATCTTGGGTTTCCTGCGGTTGGTGCTCAATCCCGACGATGACATCAGCTTTATGCGCGTCGTCAATGTGCCGCCGCGGGGGATCGGTGCCGGAACAGTCGGCAAGGTCGCCGCGGAGGCGCAGCGGCGGCATACCAGCCTCTACCAGGGGATGCTCTCGCTGATCGACTCCGACGCCCTGCGGACCCGGGCGGAGCGCGTGCTGGGGACCTTTGCCACGATGGTCCAGCAGTGGATCGAACTGCGTGACGAGCTCAGCGTAGCGAGGCTGATCGATCGCATCCTCGGCGACACGGGCTATGAATCCTATACGCGAGATGGCAGTGACCAAGGCGAGTCCCGCTGGGAGAACGTTATGGCGCTGCGCGCCGTTGTGGCCGAGACGCCCACCATCTCGCTGACCGATTTCCTGACCGATGTCGCATTGGTGGCCGATGTCGACGAGCTGGCGGAAGAGGTCGCGGCGGTCACGCTACTGACACTTCACAGTGCGAAAGGCCTGGAGTATCGGGTCGTCTTCCTGACCGGACTGGAGGAGGGCCTGTTGCCCCATAGCCGGTCGATGGAATCGCCTTCGGAGGTAGCAGAGGAGCGACGCCTGCTTTATGTGGGGATGACACGGGCCGAGGAACGCCTCTACCTGACCTATGCCTTCCGTCGCAGTTGGCGTGGCTATGGGGATAACGAACCTTCGGCGCCCTCGCGCTTCCTGGAGGACCTGCCCGATGAGGTGCTGAAGCAGCCGGAGGACCGTCAGCGCCGAGGTGCCACAACCAGCAGTTGGTCGGTGGCCTCGTGGGGCCAACAGTCCCGCCGCGAGGGAACGCTGCCCCGTCCCGAACTGCAGTATAGGACAGGGCAGCGGGTGGAGCACACATACTACGGTGAAGGTATGGTGCTGGAGAGTGAATACGAGGGCCGTCATGAGATGGTCACCGTGCTCTTCGGCAAGGGGATCGGGGTCAAGAAGCTGATGAGCCATATGGCGCCGATGGCGCCCGTCTCTGAGCACTGAGCCGGTCCTGGGTAGAACCCCTTTGCCGGTGGCGGCGCGCACTGCAGGCGGAGGCCCCCACCAGGAGATAGGAACGATGAAGTTCCGAGCTGAGTTCAAGCTTTGGCCGCTGTTGGTCGGGTTGCTGGGTAGCTTCCTGGCTGTGTTGCCGCTCGCCTGGGTGGCTTCTGGCCATGCCGTGGTGCCGGTACAGCCGGCAGCGCCGGAGGCATCCGAGGCCAGCGGCAAGCCGCTGTTCAGCCTTCGCCGGTCGCTGACCGCGCTCGATCCCGCGATTGGTCTCCAGCAAGAGGTTGCCTGCACGTTGGCGACAACCTCGACCACGACCACGGACAGCTCCTGGAACAACAACGGGTTCGGCACCAACATCCAGGTGTCGAACTACACGGAGCTCTCCCTGATCTCGCAGAGCGGGCTCCCGCCTGACAGCGTCGTCACGACGACGCCCGATTTCTTCCGTCTCGACAACGCCGTGATTGGCGCCCGATATACCATCCAGGCCAAGCCGGATAGGACCCTTAACTACAATCTGGGCATCATTGTCTACAACAACGAACAACAGGAGATCTTGCGGGACACGGACACGTCGACCTATTTCGCCTCGGTCACCCTTGTACCCGACGGATATGGTCCCTACTTCTTCCAGATCTTCCAGGTCAGCGCACAGTGCAGCGGCGATACCTATAGCCTGATCTATAACTTCACCGGTCCTACCCCGACCCCAACGGCGACCCCCACACATACCCCGGGACCGACGTCGACCCCGGCGCCGGCTGCGACGTGGATGACGGGCTTTGACCAGTATGAGCCCAATTTCGGTTTCAACATCGCGACGACGATCGCGCCGGACCTGACCTACGATATGAACTTCGTCCCCTGGGGAGGCGGAGATGTCGACAACGACTTCCTCAAGATCCGCGTCAAGCCGGGCCTGCAACTGACGTGCGAGACATCAGATCTGGGCCCAGCGGTTGACCCGCGGATTGCGCTCTACAGCGGGCCCAGCGAGGCCAACTTCATCACGGCCAATGACGATATCTCGCTGGGCAACTTCAACAGCCGTGTCTCCTATTACGCGACCTACGAGGGGTACGTCTATATCCTCATCGGACAGGGACAGCGTATGGCAGCGCGAGACACGGTCAACAGCGACTACACCTTCACGTGTAGTCTTGTCGTGCCGGGTGAAGCGACACCCCGGCCTGGGACGACGCCTGTTCCAGGCCAGACGCCGGCCCCGGACAAGGCACCGGCGACACCTGTCCCTACGCCCCAGACTTCGGTGGTGGCGACACCGACGCCCCCACCA
>JAFGNI010000637.1 GCA_016927095.1 Anaerolineae bacterium
CGCATGGCCCGCGAGACCCTGCAGATCTTCGCCCCGCTGGCCAATCGCTTGGGCATCTGGGTCTGGAAAGCGGAGCTCGAGGACCTCTCCTTCCGCTATCTCAACCCCAACATGTACTACCAGCTTGCCGATTTGCTGGCGACTCGTCGGGAGCTGCGCCAGGATCGCGTCCAACACCACGCCCACGCTCTCCGCACCGCCCTTGCGAAAGCAGGGATATCCGCCGACATCAAAGGGCGGCCCAAGCACATCTACAGCATCTATCACAAGATGCGCCGGAAGAACGTGCCCTTCGCGCGGATCTATGACGTCGAGGGACTGCGCGTCATGGTGGATACCGAGCCCCAGTGCTACCAGGTGCTGGGCGTGGTCCACTCTCTGTGGAAGCCGGTGCCCGGCGAGTTCGACGATTACATCGCGCATCCGAAACCCAACGGCTACCAGAGCCTCCATACTGCCGTTATCGGTACCGACGGTTCCTCCCTGGAGATCCAGATCCGCACGCACGAAATGGACTACTTCGCCGAGTATGGTTACGCCGCGCACTGGCGCTACAAGGAACGGGGCGTGGCGGCCAATACGCAGCTGATGGAGCAGATCACATCGATCCGGCAGAGCGTCAAGGAACTGACCCACGATACCCAGGATGCGCGGGCCTTCATTGACACCATCCGCCTGGATGTCTTCCAGGACCGCGTCTTTGCCTTCACCCCGAAGGGCAAGGTGATTGATCTGCCCGCCGGGGCCACGCCCCTCGATTTCGCCTACTACGTGCATACCGAGGTGGGCCACAGTTGCCGCGGCGCGCGGGTCAATGGGCGGTGGACGAACCTGGACTACCAGCTGGAGACCGGTGACCAAGTTGAGATCGTTCTGGGCCGCAAGGGTGGGCCCAGCCGTGACTGGCTGAACGAAGACCTGGGCTTCGTCAAGACCAACCGCGCGCGGCAGAAGATCCGCCAGTGGTTCCGCCATCAAGGTCGTGACGAGAACATCGCCCGGGGCACCGATACGCTGGAGCGCATCCTCAAGCGCCTATCACTGAAGCTCTCGGTCCAGGAGGTCGCCGGCCTCTTCCGTCGCCGGTTCAACACCGCTGAGGATTTACTTGCGGCCTTAGGGATGGGCGATGTCAGTAGCGATGCGGTGGTCAACCGCCTGGAGCAATACATCCGCGAGCAGGAAGCGGAAGAGGAAGGGGAGGAAGTCTGGGTTGAGGAGGCGGGCGTACCCCCGGCGCCGGAGATCGAGACGACCGATATCAGCATCCGCGGTACGGGCGGCGTCCTCACGCACCTCGCCCAATGCTGTAAACCACTGCCGGGTGAGGATATTATCGGCTACGTCACACGTGGACGGGGTGTGACCATCCACAGGCGCGATTGCCCCAACGTGCTCAACATGCCCCAGAGCGACCAGGACCGGCTGATCGAGGTGGCGTGGGGGGCCGAGAAGCGCACCTTTGCCGTCCAGGTGGTGGTCACGGCCTATGACCGTTCGGGCCTTATCCACGACATCTCCGGCATCTTGGCGGACCGCCAAATCAACATGTCATCTCTCAGCACGGGCAAGCGCGATCGCTACAACATCATCCCGCTCTATATGACGCTCGACGTCCCGGATCTGAAGACGCTCACCGGTGTGCTCGCGAAGATTGAGCAGGTCCCCAATGTCATTGACGCCCGTCGCAGCAACTAGTGGGTATCTGGTAGGTAGGTGACGGGAGGCGGGGCGCACTAGCTGCAAGTGCACCCCACCAAGGGGCGCCTACGGAATAGCCATACGCCCTGATAGTGACTGACTGGTTGGCAGCGTCTGCGGCGCGACAGTCTCCCTGCCACGAAAAACCGGGCCCCCTAAGGGCCCGGTTCTGATTTCGTCTGTTCAGCCAGTCGAAATCCGTCGCTTACTCCGCGACGACGGCTTCCTCCCAGTCCAGATATTCGACCTTGGCGTCTTTCTGCTCCGTGAGCCAGGTCTGGTAGGTTTGTTGTTCGGACTGCGCAAGGAGATCCTCGCTGAGTTCGCGCTCCTCGTGGCCCTGAATGTAGATCACATAGATGCTCTCATCAGTGTCCACCGCGGGCTCGCTGGCTTGGCCGACGGCTGTGTCGAAGGCCGCTCCCACTACGTCTTCACTGAACTGCGCCGAGTAGTAGGCCAGCGGCAGCCAAGGGAGTTCGTAGCCAGCTGTGGTGTCGCTCTCGTCAGCATTGAGCTCCTCGACGATGGCTGCCGGGTCCTCCCCGTCCTCATTGATCCGAGCCTGCAAATCTTCGCCTTGCTCTACACTTTCCACCACGAACAGCGTCGCCTCGACCTGATCCTGCACGGGGTCGATATCGGCAGCTAACGCCTCTTGGAGCTTGCTGCGCAGGACCTGGGCCCGCATCATCTCCCGGAAGTCCTTCTCCGGATATCGCGTGATCTGCAGCACGTTGACCTCGAATTGCTCGTAGAGCTCGTCGTAGTCGAGCTCGGTGAGCGCCGCAGCGGCTGTGTCCGTCAGCGTCTCCGTATCGGTCAGCGACGCGGTGGCAGCATCGCGGTCGTAGCCTAGGCTGATCTCGATCTGCTGCTGCAGTTCGTCGTCGGTGACGCTCAGCCCGCGCTCCTCAGCCTCCTGACGCAGCAGTTCCTCCTCGATCATACGGTCGAGGACCTGTCCGGCGTAGACGTTGGCGAAATCGGATGAGAGCTGCTGCTCGAGCTGGCTGATGGTGAGTTGTAGCTGCTGGACCAATAGATCGTTACTGTCGGTCGTCTCCGAAGGCAAGGCAGGTCCTTCGGTCTCTGGCGCCTCCTCATCCAGCGTCTGTGTCTCTAGCGGTTCCGTGCTCAGCTGCGAGAGGTAGTTCTGGTATTGGAAGATCTCCAGTTCCGTCATCCAGCGCTCGTAGGTCTGGCGCGATCGGAACGCGTTGCTCGTGATCGCGGCCTCGCCGACGCGCGCCACCGGGCGCCTGGCTTTTGTGATCTCCGTAATCCCGCCATAGGCCAGGATCACGACGATGATAGCGCCCACGACGATCGCCGCCGTGGTAAGGATCTGCTGCCTGCGCCGTTCTCGTTCCCGGCGCGCCACCTGCCGGCGCGTGAGTTGTTTGTCAGTTTGGGTTCGTTTGCTCATGCGTCTCCTACGTCCCGTCCACTCCCTCAATAAGAACACCGGGCATAGGTGGCCCTATGCCCGGTAAATGTGATCATCCGGCTAGCGGTCAAGCTCTGCGACGAACGGGAGCAGGGCAACGTGCCGCGCGCGCTTGATCGCTGTCGCTAAGCGTCGCTGGTGCTTTGCACAAGTCCCTGTCTGGCGACGGGGGCGGATCTTGCCCCGGTCACTCACAAAGCGTTGGAGCAGGCCAACGTCCTTGTAGTCAATGATGTCGATGTTCTCGGTGCAGAACCGGCACACCTTTTTACGGGAGTACCTGCGGTTGCTGCGCCGGCTTCGGTAATCGCTCACGCTCTTGTTCTCCTTCTGGGATTTCTCAGTTATCGTACGCCGGCGGACTACAAATCCACCGGATCATAGGTGTCGTGTGGTGGCCTATCGTCCGGGCTGCCCTGATCGTCGAGAAAGATGACCTCTTGGGCCACCAACTCGGTGCGATAGTGCCGTTCGCTGTCGGGTCCTTCCCAGCAGCGCGTCTGCAATCGACCCTCAACGTAGACCTGCGCGCCCTTGCGCAAGCGCTTCTTGCACAGCTCGGCGAGGCCGTCCCAAGTCACCACGTGGAACCATTCCGTCTCTTCCTGGTGGTCGCCATCGCTGTTGGTCCACCCTCGTACGGTAGCGACGCTGAACGAAGCGACGGGCCGACCGCTGGACGTGAACCGCATTTCGGGATCACGCCCCAAATGACCGATCACCATCACCTTGTTCAGACCACGTGTCATGAGGTCAGGCTCCTTGAGTGGGCTGGATCAACCAGGTTAGGTTTCTGGCAGGCCAGGTCCAGTGTGCTGCGGCTAGGCTTCAGTGTCTGAGGTCGTTTCGGCTACAGAGGCCGTTTCGGGTTCAGGTGCCGCCTGTAGTTCAGGCGCTGCTTTTTCTTCCTCCTCTGAAGCAGCCGGCATCTCGGTCTCCATGCGGGTGATCAAGTGGCGTAGCACACCCTCGATCAGGCGCAGGTCACCATCCAACTCGGGGATGACCTGGGATGAAGCTGAGAAGTGAACGAGGTAGTAGCGGCCTTCGCGCGTGTTCTTGATGGTGTAGGCTAGGCGGCGGAGCCCCCAGCTTTTGAAACTGACGACCTGGGCCTCTACGGCCTCCAGGTATCGCTGAACTCGCTGCAACACATTGTCGAGGGCATCCTCATCGAGCTCAGCACTGACAACCAACATCAACTCATAGTTTCGCGTTTCCAAGACGGTTATGTCTCCTTCCTATGGATTTGCTCATGGCCTTTGCCATGGGCAGAAAGCCCGTCCCGGGCATACCGAATCATCTTACCACAAATCGTGGGACATACAAGCTGGATGCGGGGGAGGGAGCGGTGGGCGTATGAGAGCCTGAGGCGACCGGTACGCCGGATTCTGTCGACCGTCACACTGCTGTGACGGCCTGGTGGTCATCTGTCTAGGACCGGGGTTGCCCCCGGCCTCGTGCAGCCTACCCGAAGTTCGCTCCCCAGGAGGGGAGGGCTCGCGGGCCGCGCGCCTGTCCGGAGCCAGGCTCCAGACACTTACCTCTGCTCGGCTTTGCTCCCGACGGGGGTTGCCTGGCCGCACCGGTTACCCGGCACGCCGGTGGTCTCTTACACCACCTTTTCACCCTTACGCCAACCTCAAACTCGGTCTGCTGAGTTTGAGGCGCGCGCTATGTCTCTGTGGCCCTGTCCGCGGGTCGCCCCGCCCGGGTGTTACCCGGCGCCGTGCCCTGTGGAGTCCGGACGTTCCTCACCCTGACGGCGCTGCGCGCCGCCAAGCCGCGACCACCTAGTCGCCTCAGGCTCAAGACGAAGTGTCTAGATCCTATCCTACCGCAAAACACCGTTTCGTCAATCCTGTAAGGCTATCGCATTTGGAACTCCAGAATGACATCTGTGGCTGACTTGAGGCGAAATGCGATAGCCCTAGAGCCCTGCAACGCTAGTCGCCCTTGTGCTTCGCGTTCTTGAGCTTCGCCCGGCGCTTCCGGGGCTCGTAGTGCTCCCAGTAGACCCGTGAGGCATCGTACCGCGCGCTGGGTGTCTTCGCCTCGGCGGGATAGCCCACATACGCTAGCCCCAGCGGGATCACCGAGTCAGGCGCTTGGAGAATCGCGCGCACCGACGCCTCGTGGCTAGGGTGGGGGTGCACGCCGATCCAGACCGAACCCAGGCCTGTTGCCGCGATCAGGATGTTCTCCATCGCCGCACAGCAGTCCTGGAGCCAGTAGTGCTTGGCTGCCGAGCTATGCCCGATTCCCGGATTCCCTAGAACAGCGATGGCAGCCGGCGCGTTGTACCGGGCGAAGACAAGCTTCTCGCGCAATCGGGCGAGCGTCTCCGGCTCCGTGATCACCACGAACTCCCAGGGTTGGCTGTTGCATGCCGTGGGCGCTGCCATTGCCGCCCGCAGCAGCAGCTCGAACATCTCGCGAGGCACGGGCCGTTCCTGGTGGCACCGGATGCTCCGGCGCCGCAACACGAGCGCCACACCCTCTGGCACAGCTTGCTCTACGCTCATGTGCCGATCCTCCACAATATCACCTCCGGCGGTGCCAGGAAGCGTGCGCGTGGCGCGCCCAGACCCTCCAGGCCGAGGCCCCGCGAGATGTACAATGTCATCGCGCCCTCCTGGACGCGTCCTTGCTCATAGCGCTTGCCGTACCGGGAGCTGGTGGCGACCGCACCAAAGAGCGGAAGCCGGATCTGGCCCCCATGCGTGTGACCGCACAGGTACACGTCGATATCCTCCGCCGCTGCCTCCGGCGCCAAGTCAGGCGTGTGATAGAGCAGGATCCGGAGCGCGTGCGCAGGTGTCTCCGCAGCCAACCGGCTGAGCGCCGCTATATCCCGCGCCTCATCATACGTCGTTCGCACGCCGATTAGCCAGAGCGGAGGCTGATCAGCGCCTACATCCTGGAGTACCGTCGCCTCGTCGTCAAGCCACCGGATCGGCAGCCCCTCGAAGATCGCCGGCACGATGTCAGCCCGGTCCACGACGGGACTGCCGGTCACGGCATAGACGCCGTGCGGCGCTGATAGTTTCGCGAGCAGCGCCCGCGCTCCTTCTTGGGCGACCGGATCATACACCGATGAGAGGTTCAGGTAATCGCCGGTGAGGACGATCAGATCCGGCTGCAGCGTGTCCACCCAGCGGAGGAGTGCGTCCTCGCGGCGCGACCAGCGCTCGTAATGAATATCGGAGATGTGCAGGAGCGTCAAGGGCCCGTCGGCATTCCACCCGTCTACGCGCAGCTGCTCCTGTGTGACCTCGATACGGAAGGGTTCGATCCAAGTGGCGTAGGCAGCGATCGCGGTGACTGCCAGGTTGACCAGCGCGGTGGCCCCCAGACCGAGCGCCCCGTCCAGCACAAGGCCGCCCAGCACCATAAACGTGGTGTGGACGAAGACCAAACCCAGGAGCGGCGGCGTGACCGGGCCCCAGGAGCGCCGGGTCAGCGGCAAAGCCGCCAACAGCGCCCAGTCGGCCACGATAAGGCTACAGCTGAGTAGGCCCGCCAGGAGCCGTTGTCCGGGCCAAGCAAGCGCGGCGATGGCCGCCAGGGCTATCCAGGCGGGCAGCAGAAGCCACGGCTGGAGCTGCCCTAGTCGCCCGGTGAGGATCAGGGCTGTGTGCACCCAGGAACTCCTGCCGTCCTCGCTGTCTGGCGGGATCTCATCGAAACGAAACGCGGGCGTCACCGGTCAGGGTTCTCCCGCCAATGCGCCAGTCGGCTTCTCGAAGAGCCGCGCGATCTCATCCCGTGCGAACTTCGGCAGGTCGCGCTGCCCCGACGTATCCACGAGCACGACGCCCGGCGCTTCACGCACATGCCCAATCACGGTAGCGGCGATGCCCTCGGTTCCTAGCGCTCGGCAGACCGTGTCTGCGTCCTGAGGCGCAACCGCGACCAGCAGCGACCCCGAGGCGATCACGCCCAGGGGATCCAGCGCGAGCAGCCGGCAGATCTCAAGCGTCTCACGAAAGAACGGCAATGCGCCGGCCTGGATCTCGGCGCCCAAGCCGGCCGCCTCGATCATCTCGTGGATTCCGGTCGCGACTCCGCCCTCGGTGGGGTCGTGCATCGCGTGCACCTCGCCGGCGCGGGTTGCGATCATCGCGTCCCTCACCACGCTGATGCCCGGCTTATGCAGGAAGTCCGCGGCCCGCGCCACGAGGTCCGGGTCTAGGCAGCAACGGAGCCGGTCGCGGAGATCTCGAGCGAGGATGGCCGTGCCTTCCACGGCGATGCCCTTGGTGAGGATGAGCGCATCGCCCGCCTGGGCCCCATCGCTGCGCACCAGATCCTCGGGGGCGACATCGCCGAACATCGCACCCACCGCGATAGGCCGGTCGATGCCGTGGGTGATCTCCGTGTGACCGCCGACGACGCTGACCCCCAGTTCCTGGCTGGCGCTCCGCAGTTGCTCGAAGAGCTGCTCAACCAGTGCTGGATCCGATCTCCCCTCGGGAAGCAGCAGGGTGATGATGAACCAGCGGGGGCGTGCGCCGAGACAGGCGACATCGTTCGCGTTGATGTTGACCACATACCAGCCGATCTCGTCCGTCGCAAAGGTGATGGGATCGGTCTTGGTCACCATGTAGCGGTCACCGAAGTCGATGACGGCAGCATCCCGACCGAGTCCGGGGCCAAAGACGACGCGCGGGTCAGGTTCAGGGAGGGCCCGGTTGAGCAGCGCGACCAGGTCACGCTGCGGCAACTTCCCCACCGGGTATGAGATGGTGCGCGCGGGTGCTTCCTCACCGCAGCGGGCTGGACCGGTCTCGCTGGGGGTTGGCGCGTGTTCAGGACAAGACGTCATCGTGCAGTCTCTCCGGATAGGTGCGGGGCAGCCTACTCGCCCACCAAGATCGCGAGCTCGCTGATACCGGCGCCGAAGATCCAGCCTGACGCGTAGACCTCCACGGCATGAATTGCCACAGGGCTGATGCCCCGTTCCCGGAGCAGAGGCAGGAGGTCGTCGGAGTCATAGTCGTACCAGACATCCAGGGGTATCTTCTGATGCAGCGCCTTCCACTCGCAGCGCTGGCAGAGGGGGTCGTTCTCGCCCTCGCGGGCATAGAAACCCTGAATCCACTCGCGGACACCGCCGCTGCTGTCGACGAACTCAATGCGGATCATCACCGGACACTCAGTGCCCAAAGATCCACAGACAGGCAGCGTCTGTGTATCCACGCGGAAGCGCGCGGTCACGCGCAGCGAGCTGATCTCGCGGATGTCCTGGTTGATCTCCTGGCGGATGCCGACCTCAGCCCAGTTCTCCCCAGCCCTGGAGAAGTAGACATACTGCGTGCCATCCTCGAGCTGCGATTGGCGCACGGTACCCGTGTTGTCCTCGTCACGGCCTGCGTCGCTGTAGACCACCCAGTAGTTCGCCAGCGGCTCACCGAAATCGCCGTTGCGGGTGCGCAGGAGGTCCCGCTCCCCCACGAAGATGTCACCCAGCCCCTCGTCCGTGATCTGTGTGCGCTGCAGCGGCACCAATACCAGCGACTCGCCGGTGTTGGGGTCGGCGACGCTGGCCCGACCGGATCTGACGGTGAGCTCGGAGCGCGTCTGCTCAATGATCAAGTGGAAATACCCCCGCTCGAGCACAATCGGGCCCTGGGGCGTGATGATTCGGCTCACCACGGCGCGCCCATTCCCGGTCAGCGAGGGGCGCATGTTAAGGGCCTGCGCCACCTGCAGCTCAAGGTGGTGCGCCTTCGGGCTCGCCCCAAATCTCGGCGTGGTTGCGTTGCCTACCACGAGCGAGGTGCGGTTGTAGAGCTGGATCGTGCCAATCGGGGCTTCATCCTGGTCAGGATGGTAGAAGAGCAGGAGGGCATCGCCATCGGCCTCCAAGGTGATCTCGCCTCGGGGCTCAACCTCTGTGGTGCTTTCCACCACGAAGGTCGTGCTGCTGCCTGGAGCCCGGTAAGTGATGGTGCCACCACGCGGTTCGAGCACAATAGTCAGAGGACGCGTGCTGTTCAGGACAAACCACCGGGTCGCCAGCGGGATTCCGATGGCCAGCGTGATGCATGTGAAGAACGACAGCAGCAGGACGAGCCAGGCGAGGCCTTCGGTTCTCTTGAGCATAGTATTGCCAGTTTGCGTTAGTAGCGGATGTAGAAACTGCGGGCGTCCCCGGTGGGCGCCCTCCACGTCAGATCCACCTTGGTCACGTGGCTGTGCGCGGGACCACGGTTGATCGCACTGATGAACTGCTGGAGGCGCGTCTTGGTGCCCTCTGCCCAGATCTCAACGGTGCCATCCATGCTGTTGCGTACCCACCCGGTCACTCCCGCGCGCTGGGCACTTGCCTTGGTGAAATACCGGAAGCCAACACCCTGCACCGCGCCGTGGACGATGGCGTGGAACGCCTGGTGCTTCTTGGTTTGCGCAGGCGATGAGTCCGGTCCGGTCGACGTTTCGTCTTGCATAGTATCGTCATTCTAGCGGAGACTCGTGCCTGGGCAAGTGGACACCCTACCTGGAAGGATTTTGTCATGTCTTAGGGACTGCCTATAATGGACGCGTATGAGCCCACACAGTCCGCTCGTGGCATTCAATGCCCACTTGCTGTCCGGTGATGCGTCCTACCGGAGCGCTGGCATTTCGGTCTACATCGCCAATCTGATACAGCATATCGGGACGGAGCTCGATGGCCTGCGCTTCCAGATCCTGCTCGGTGATGGGATGCTGCCCGATGGCGCTGCGGCTCCCGTGTTGCGATCCCGCCTGTCCACCGCCCATCCCTGGCGGCGCATTCTATGGGAGCAACTCGCGCTGCCTGCTGTCCTCCGGCGTCTTGGGGCAGACCTTTTGCACGGCCCCGCCTTCGCCGGCCCACTGATCACGGCATGCCCTCAGGTAATCACGGTCCACGATCTGAGTTTTCTGCGCCACCCTGAGTTCTTCAGGGCGGCAAACCGCGTTTACCTCCGCGCCATCACGGGTCCTTCATGCCGGCGGGCCGCCGCTGTGATCGCGGTTTCCGAGTTCACAGCACGCGAGACGGTGGCGCTGCTCGGCGTGCAGGCGGACCGTGTGACGAGGGTCTACCACGGCGTAGCGCCGCGCTTTCGACCCCTGCCTGAGGAAGAGGTCGCCGCTTTCCGGGCGCACAAGGGGCTGCCGGAGCGCTTCATCCTCTTCCTTGGTACGCTGGAGCCCCGCAAGAACCTGCTGCAGCTCATTCGTGCCTACAGCCGCCTCAACGACTCAACGCTGCATCTCGTCCTGGCGGGTGCCCAGGGCTGGTACTATGAAGATATCTATGCCGAGGTCCAGCGCCTCGGCCTCGAGTCGCACGTGCACTTCCCCGGCTTCGTCTCAGTTGAGGAGCAGCCTTTCTGGTATAATGCTGCCCATGTTTTCGCCTATGTTTCGACGTATGAGGGGTTTGGCATGCCCGTCCTAGAAGCGCTAGCCTGCGGCGTGCCGGCTGTGACGGCCTCAACCACGGCGCTACCGGAGGCCGGCGGCGCTGGGGCACTTGCCGTACCTCCCGACGATGTGGCAGCGCTGGCCGACGGGCTGCACCAGGTTGCGACCGATGGCGCCTTGCGTGCGGACCTGCGCCAGCGGGGCCTGGCGCACGCCGCGCGGTTCTCGTGGTCACGGACCGCGGCTGAGACGTTGCGTGTCTACCGTCGCGTGCTGAGCGTGGGATCCTCGCTATGAGCAAGCATAAACGCGATGCCTACCCGTGGTGGGTCATTCTCTTCGACATTGCGATGATCAACCTCGCCATGGGCCTGGCCTATCTGCTCCGCTATCGGCTCCAGTGGTTCCTCGACGTGGTCTTTGATGCGCCCTATCGGGCGTATTTGCCCTTCAACTTCCTTTTCACAGTCGGCGTACCGGTGGTGTTGTGGCTCACCGGTTCCTACGCCAACTGGCGGGGGCGTGTTTGGCTCGACCACCTCTTTGAGATCGTCAGCGCCGTGGGCATCACCCTGATCGTGGGGTTGGCGTGGTCGTTTGTGGTCAGGCCGCTCGTCTATTCGCGTCTGCTTCTTTTCGAGAGCGCCGTTTTCATGATCGGGTTGATCGCGCTGGATCGCGCTATTGTGTCTCTGATTCAGTCTCAACTGCGCCGGAGAGGGCGTGGTCTCAAGCGTATCGTCATCGTCGGCGTGGGCGAGGTAGGCCGGCGCGTCATGCGCACCGTCGTGGCACGTCCCGACCTGGGGTATCGCATCGTCGGCTATGTGGACGACAATCCTGACAAGGGCACGGGCAAGATCGGGCGGTTCCAGGGCTTCGGCTCGATCGACAACCTATCCACCGTGATCGACACCGAGGAGGTCGATGAGGTGATCATCACGCTGCCGTGGAACTACCATCGCCGCATCCTCAGCGTTCTCCGTGCCTGCGCCCGTCGCGATGTCCGTGCTCGCCTGGTGCCTGATCTCTTCCAGATGAGCCTCAGCCGTGTTGAGGTAGGAGACCTGGGTGGCCTGCCGCTCATTGAGATACAGGAGATCGCCTTCAGTCGCTCGGAGCTCGTTGTGAAGCGCATCCTGGATCTCGTGGTGTCGTCGATCGGGCTGTTGCTGGGCTGGCCCATCGTGCTGCTTATCGCCATTGCCATCAAACTGGACTCCAAGGGCCCGGTGCTCTTCGTCCAAGACCGCGTAGGGCAACATGGTCAGCGCTTCAAGATCTACAAGTTCCGGACGATGCGCCAGGGTGCAGAAGAGGAACTGCCGGCGCTCCTCGAACAGAATGAGGCAGAGGGGCCCATCTTCAAGATGCGCAACGATCCCCGGATCACGCGCGTGGGCCAATGGCTGCGGCAGTCCAGCCTTGACGAGTTGCCACAGCTGATCAACGTCCTCCGGGGGGAGATGAGTCTAGTGGGGCCACGACCGCCGCTGCCCGCTGAGGTTGAGGCCTACCAGCCTTGGCACACGCGGCGTCTGCGAGTACCGCCTGGTATTACCGGCCTCTGGCAGGTTAGCGGGCGGAGCGAGCTCACTTTTGATGAGATGGTCCTGCTGGATCTCTACTACATCGAGCACTGGTCACCGTGGATGGACATTGCCATTCTCCTTCGCACCGTCCCCAAAGTCGTGGCCCGTGAGGGGGCCTATTGATCTCGCTGATCGCCGCCTGAGGCCGCAGCCTCCTTTAGATCTTTGAGTGCCGCTAGCCATTACACCCCGGGAGAGAGACATGCCGCGTTGGGATTTGACCGAAGCCGAAAGCCAGTCATTGCTTACCTTCCTGAATCGCCTGGTTGAGACCCCCAGCTTGTCTGGACAGGAGGGCGATGTCGCTGCCCTGATCATGGATGAGATGCAGGCCTTGGGCTACGATCAGGTCTGGATGGACGAGCACGGTAACGTGCTTGGCCGCATTGGCACAGCCGGTGGCCCTCTTCTGATGTTCGACAGCCACATGGACACCGTCGAGGTGTCCGAACCCGATGCCTGGACCTCGGATCCGTATATTGCGACGGTGCGGGACGGCCGTCTGTACGGGCTTGGCGCCTGCGACATGAAGTCCGGATTGGCTGCTACGGTGTATGGGGCAGCGCTTCTAGCGCGTCGCCGGCGCAAGCTGGCTGGGTCGGTGCTCGTTGCTTGTGTTGGTCTGGAGGAGCCCAGCGAGGGGACCTGCACGCGTGCGCTCTTCGAGCACGACCAGATCTGTCCCGATTGGGTGGTGATCGCGGAGCCCTCGAACCTGCAGGTGGTCAGGGCGCAGCGTGGCCACCTCGAGATGTCCGTCACGGTGCGTGGCAAGTCAGCACATTCCTCTGCCCCCGAGCTGGGCAGCAACGCGATCTACGCTGCTGCCCGTCTGATCTTCGGCTTGGAGATCCTCGCCGGGCAGCTGATGACCGATCCCTTCCTGGGCCCCGGCGTGCTGGCTGTGACCGAGATCAAGTCCTTCGGAGCCAGCCTAAACGCCATACCGCATCGCTGCGAGATGTTCCTGGATCGCCGTCTTACCGTGGGGGAGACTGAGGCGCTGGCGCTGTTGGAGGTGCAGCGGGTGATCGCCCGCGAGGGAGTCGCTGCCGACGTGCACGTGATCGAGCACGACGTCGTCACGCACACGGGCAGACGTCTCCGTGCGCGGCGCGCCTCGCTTCCCTGGGCTCTGGATGAGCGCCACCCGCTTGTTCAGGCCATGATCGAGGCTGCGCGCAGCGCCGGCATGCGGCCCACTATCACGCGCTGGCATTTCGCAACCGAGGGTGCCTACACGGCTGCGGTTGCACGTGTGCCCACCGTCGGCTTCGGCCCCGGCGATCCTGAGATTGTGCACTGTCCCAACGAACATGTGGAGCTACGGCAGGTCTACGCTGCTGCACAAGCCTACGCTGCTTTGGCCGAGCGCTTGGTAGGTGCCTGATGGGATTACCGGTAAGGGTTGCGCCGGCAGTGCGTGAAGCCTTGGCTGGCGCGAGGCCCGTTGTTGCGCTGGAGTCCGCGCTTATCACGCATGGCTTCGCCTACCCCGATAATCTCGCGATCACGCGGCGGATGGCTGCCGCTATTCTTGAGGAGGGCGCGATCCCTGCCGTGATAGGTTTCTGGCAAGGCCAGCCTGTGGTGGGGCTGGATGATGATCAGGTGGCTGCGCTGGCAGCAGACCGGTCAGCGGTCAAAGTCAGCGTGCGTGACCTCGCATTGGCAGGCATCCGCGGCGCCAACGGGGGCACGACCGTTGCCGCAACATCGATCTTGGCGCACCGTGCCGGCCTCCGTGTCTTCGCGACCGGCGGCATCGGCGGCGTGCATCGTGGACATCCCGAGGATGTGTCGGCCGACCTGCCGGTCTTGGCGACGACGCCGATTCTCGTGGTCTGCGCTGGCGCCAAGTCAATCCTCGATCTCCCCCGCACCTTGGAGTTCCTCGAGACTTGGGGCGTACCCGTGCTAGGCTGGCGGACGCGGGAGTTCCCCGCCTTCTACAGCAGGGTCTCGGGCCTCCCGGTTGACGCGCACGTCGACGATGCGTCCGCGGTCGCGGAGGTTTTTGCGAGGCAGCGCGCGCTTGATCTGCATCAGGCTCTCCTGCTGACGGTCCCGATTGACGCATCCGATGAGGTGCCCGCGGAGATCGTCGAGCCCCTGATCGCCCAGGCGGTGACCGAGGCCGAGGCGGCGGGCATCTCCGGCAAAGCGCTCACGCCCTACATCCTGGCGCGCCTGGTGACGCTGAGCGAGGCCATGACACAACGGGCCAATGAGAGTCTGTTGGTCCACAACGCGCAGGTCGCTGCGCAGTGCGCCCAAGCGCTAAGCGCTGACACCTCCCCAGACCTGGGGGGCTAATCGCCAGTGCCCAGGATCGCGGCGTCGCCCGGATCCCTTCTGATTGACGGGCAGCCTGCCCTGATCCAGGCCGGCGCCTTGCACTACAGCCGTCTGCCGTCGCCCAGCCTCTGGGAGCCGGTGCTTCAGCGTATCCGGATGGCGGGAATGAATGCCGTCTTTGTGCCGTGCCCCTGGTCCTATCACAGCCCCGCTCCGGGCTTCCATGACTTCACCGGACCCCGCGACCTCGGACTGCTGGTGTCCTCGGCTGAGCAGCTGGGTCTCTGGCTGATTCCCGCCATAGGGCCTTGGCTGGGCCTTGGGCTGGATGGCGGGGGCGTGCCTGCGTGGCTGCACCGCACAGCCGAGGCCCAGCCGATCCTCGCGGCGGCAGCGGGCTCCCAGCCGGCCCGGCCCTACCTGCGCGCCGTTGCCGCCTGGTGGGAGCAGTTGCTTCCCCGGTTTCTGGACCAGCCCAATCTGCTGTTGGTGGCGCTCCATCCCGGTCTCACGGCGGATGGCCAAGAGTTGGCCGGATATGTGCACCCCCTCCTCGATCTGGCGCGCCGTCTAGGCGTCGCCGTGCCCATTGCGGTACCGGGTTCCTGTTGGACCGAGATTGCCGGAACCTCGATGGCTGGCGACGTTCTGCCCTGGTTCTCCAGTGGGCCGGTGGAGCTCGCACGGCGGGGCGCGCCGTTGGACGGTGCTACCGGTGAGGCCGTGGGGCTTGTGGTCGTTGATATCTCACTGCCCCCAAGTCGAGCCGGCAAGCCTCCTGCGCAGATGTCCCAGGTTGGCGGTCTTGAGCATCCTCGCCCGCTGGTGACCGGCGTGATCAGCGAGGGGCATCCGGTCGTCGTCCTCGATCCCTTCCATCGCGGCGTGAACTGGGGCCACTGGGCGGCCCCTGGAGACAACACCCTCTACGGCTATGGCGCGCCCTTGGCAGAGCTTGCGGCACCGACCAAAGCTTACGAGAACACACGGCGTCTGGCGATGACGCTCGAGACGCTGGCCCCCCTATTGGTCACCGGCGCGGCGCCGCCCCGCGACCGCCGGTCTGGTAGCCTCCCGGCCCTTGCCACGGGGGCCGAAGGGGATCGGCTGTGGACGGGCTTGCCGGATATGTTGGATGGGGCGGGGGCTGTCGCCCCGTCTGTCCAGGCGGATCCCACTCGGGTCCTCGCTTGGTCGCGCCGGCGCGCTGAGGGTACCCTGGTGGCGCTCGTGGAGGATGGCGGCTCAGAGACCCTTGTGCAGTTGGCGCTTGGCGACAGTGCCGAGGATGAGATCGTGGTCGAGGACATCCCGCTGGGTGCGGGGGAGGTCCGGATGCTGCCCCTTGACTGGCAGCTGGTAGAGGGCCGGCTGATGTCGACCACGCTGGAGCCGGTGCTGCACACCGTGGTGGCAGGGCGCGAGCTCGTGATCCTCCGCAATGATAAGGGCGGCGAGCTCCTCTTGCCGCCCGATTTTCGTCACCGGCACAGCCGCGGTCCTGTCTTCGTGGACCGGACCCCTGCGGCGTCGGGTCGCCCAGGTGTCGCGCTTCACGTCGACCCTGCACGGATCGCCTCCGCCGTGCTTGATGGACCTGGGGGACACGCGCTGCAGATCTTGGCGCTAGCGCCGGAGTGGGCCGCGTGCGTCTGGCCCTTGGACGACGCGTGGCGTACGATGCCCACCTATCCTGCGCGGTGGACGCCTATCGAGGAGGCCCCGGCCCGCGGCGTCGTCATTGGGCCGGATTTCGTGGTTCCGGAGGCCGACGGCGGCTTCCGCTTCCTGGCGGCTGAGAAGGGCTTCGGGTACCGCTGGGGCCCATGGCGCGGAAGCGACCCGCACACCTGGCTCTCGCCGCTAACCTGGTCAGCCGCGCCTGCGATAGCCCTTCCGGTACTCCGCTGGGAGTCGCTTCCCGGCGCCGCAGAGGCGTTACCCGGCTACGACGACCGGTCCTGGCGTGCCTTGTCGTCCGGGGCGTTGCTCACTGCCGAAGCGCTGGACGTGGACTGCGGCTTCATCTGGTATCGGGCCCACTTCGAGGGAACCGCCGATGCGGTGACCTTGGCTTGTCCCCACGCCTGCGACCTCTTCCTCAATGGCGAGCACGTCGCGGCCTTGAGCCCGCCGCCTGATGGTAGCGCCGTGGCGCCCAAGACCTTGCCTCTGCCGGTGCGCCACCTCCGGGAGCACAATGTTCTGGCGTTGCTGGTGGAGCACCAGGGTCGTGATGTCGCATGGGATACCGCCGCCGCACCCCACGGCCTCATCGCCTTCGAGCTGGTTGGGGCCCAGGTGCGTACCTGGCGTGTGCGGGCAGGGCTGAGCGGTGAGGTGCAGCGCCAGGGCTTCTATGGTTTCGCCGATGGGTCGCTCATCGGCAACGATGCGTCACCGCTGACGGCGCGTCGGGATGCGGATGCCAGAGGTGCGGAACCTGGTGTCCTCCCCGGCTACGGTCACGGCACCATCGGGCCGCACGACGGCGCTGCCAGCGGTGCCGTCACCTGGCACCGCACTGGTTTCAGCCTTAACCTTCCGCACGACGTCGAAGCGCCGGTCTTCCTGGTCCTCGATCAGACGCCGACCAAGTGCGCCATCTATCTCAACGGCTTACGCGTCGGCGAGCTTTGGTATCCGCAGCGGGCGGAGCGCCGCTTCTGGCTGCCCGAGGGTATCCTGCGCCGGGACGGCCCCAACGAGCTTCTCGTTGCCCAATGGACCCGCGGTGCCACGCCCGGCATCGGCGTCGCTCGCCTCGAATCCGCCCCGCCCGCCATTTGGCACCACCAATTGGCGGTGTAGACCCCCTCCGGCCGGGACAGCCTTCCGGCCTACAGCAGCCCCTGGGACGGCAGTACAGCTGTTGCAGGGCCGCTAGCCGAGCCGCTCCGCTGAAGCCGGGACAGCCTCCCGGCCTACAACGGCTCCCACGACCTGCCGCCTTTGGTCTGCGAGGATTATGCGTCGAAGACGCCTGTGCTCAGGTACCGCTCACCTGTGTCCGGGAGCAGCGCGACCACTGTCTTTCCAGGCCCCAAGCGCCTGGCG
>JAFGNI010000638.1 GCA_016927095.1 Anaerolineae bacterium
CTGCGCCATCGGTCCAAGTCCAAGAGCGGCAAGCGGCTGGTGGCTGGTGCGGCCTACAGCAACACCGAGCACTGCCAGCTCTGCGTCGCCCAACGGATGTGGATGCGGACGAAATCCACCCAACTGCTTGAAGAGGGCACCAAGGTGGTCACGGAGGCGTGGGCCCGGTTCAAGGAAAAGACGGGTTGGACCAATGAGATGGTGGACAAGCTCTTCACCCATCAGGTGAGCGAACCGCAGCGGCAAGTCGCGCTGCGCGCCCTGAAGCTCTCCTCGGAGATCGACTACCCCACGCTGCAGTATCTGGGCAACACCGCGTCGGTGGCGGCGCCGATCTCGATGGCCATCGGCCTTGACGATGGCTTCGTCAAGGACGGCGACCGCGTCATCCTTTTCGGCGTCGGCAGCGGGATCAACAGCATCGTCCTAGGCATCGAGTGGTAGCATCAGGCTCTAGCCGGCAGCCGGCTAAGGCCCGCGTGCCGGGTGCTGCGCTCTACCCCTTCACCTCCCACTGGTTCGAGCGGGAAGGCGTCCGGATGCATTATCTGGACGAGGGTCCTCGGGAGCGTCCCCCTATCGTGATGTGCCACGGCAATCCGACGTGGTCCTTCTACTTCAGGACACTGATTCCCGAGCTGAGCCGGGATCACCGGGTTATCGTGCCCGATCACATTGGGTGTGGTCTCTCGGACAAGCCTCAGACGTACACCTACACACTGGCGCACCATATCGAGAACCTTGAGGCACTGCTTTCCCACCTCGATCTCCACGACATCACCCTGATGCTACACGATTGGGGCGGTGGGATCGGCATGGGCTACGCGACGCGCCACCCTGAGACCGTCAGTCGCTTCGTCATCTTCAACACATCAGCCTTCTATCTGCCGGCTGTTCCCGGCGTGCTCAAGCTGGCACGGAGCCCTGTGCTGGGCGAGTTCCTGCTCCGTGGGCTCAATGCCTTCGCCGGCCTTGCCGTCTGGTTGGGTGTGGCGCACCGGGAGCGGATGACCCGTGAGGTCCGGGCCGGCTACCTCGCGCCCTACGATAGCTGGCACAACCGCATCGCCATCTACCGCTTTGTCCAGGACATACCGGTCACCGCCAACCATCCCACCCGTGGCACCGCCGATGCCATCGACGCCAAACTGTCCATGTTTCGCGACCATCCGATGCTCATCATCTGGGGCGCCAAGGACTTCATCTTTACCGTCGACGACTTCCTGGCTGGCTGGCGCGCCCGCTTCCCAAATGCCGAGGTCCACGTCCTGGCGGACGCGGGCCACTACGTCGTCGAGGACGCCCACGAGCGGATCGTGCCGCTGGTGCGCGAGTTTCTGAACGGCAGCGATCAAGGACCCAACTATGCCGACACCCGAACCCTTCAACATCGCCCAGTCGCTGGCTGAGAGGGCAGCCAAGTCGCCCTATCAGCCCGGGGTGATCTTCCCTGCCGGGCGAGATACGCACGGGCGCGCAAAGACGATTCAGCTCAACTTCATGCAACTAAACGCTGAGTGCGACAGCTACGCCCACGGTCTGACCGCGTTGGGCATCCGTGCCGGGGATCGCGTGCTGCTCCTCCTGCGCCCCGGGGTCGAACTCATCGCCGTCGTCTTCGCGCTGGTCAAGATGGGTGCGGTGCCGGTGCTGATCGACCCGGGGATGGGCCGCAAAGCCTTCCTGCAATGCGTCGCGGAGGCCGAACCTCGGGCTCTGATTGGCTTGCCTGTCACGCACCTGCTCCGCTTCCTCTTCCGGCGTCCCTTCCGGACGGTACAGCACACTGTGGTCGCCGGCGGCGGCACGGCTCTGAGCGCCGTGATCAGTCTGCTGGCGGAGGCGACCCTGGACCGGTTGCGCGTTCGCCAGCCGGCGCCCTTCCCTGTAGCCCCCACCACGATCGAGAGCGAGGCGGCAATCGCCTTCACGTCCGGTAGCACCGGCGTCCCCAAGGGGGTGGTCTTCCACCAAGGGATCTTCAAAGCGCAGATCGCGCTGTTGCACGACGTCATCGGTATCCAGCCGGGCGAGGTGGACCTGGCGCTGCTCTACATCTTCGCCCTCTTCAACCCGGCACTGGGCGTGACGACGATCATCCCTGACATGGACCCCACCAAGTCGGCGGAGGTGAATCCGGCCTATGTCGTAGAGGCGATCCAGACCCACGGCGTGACCAATGCCTTCGGTTCGCCCACGATCTGGAAGCGTGTGGCGCCCTACTGCAAGGCACGGGGCGTGCAGCTTCCCTCGCTGAAGCGCGTGCTGATGGCCGGAGCGCCGGTCCCCCCAGGTTTGATAGAAGTGATGGTCCAAGACATCCTTGTCGGCGCCGCTGACGTCTACACGCCCTTTGGCGCCACCGAGGCGATGCCACTGACCACAATGAGCGGGCGCGACATTCTGGCTGAGACGGCAGCTCTGACCGAGGCTGGGCATGGGATGTGCGTCGGCAAACCGCTGGAAGGCGTCACCGTCCGTATCATCAGGATCACCGATGCGCCGGTCACCCAATGGGATGAAGCGCAGGTGTTGCCCACAGGCGAAATCGGGGAAATCGTGGTCAAGGGTCCCGTTGTCACACGAACCTACCTGAACCGTCCCGAGAAAACCGCAGAGGCCAAGATCCGCGAGGGCAAGGAGATATGGCATCGCATGGGTGACCTCGGCTATTTCGACGCCCAGGGGCGCCTCTGGTTCTGCGGGCGCAAGGCCCACCGCGTGACCACC
>JAFGNI010000639.1 GCA_016927095.1 Anaerolineae bacterium
ACCTGTGCCGAGCCGATCCTGATGGTTTCTGCCGCGCAGGAAGGAGGTGGTGTCTATAGGCGATAGGCGACTCAGAACTCTGATGCTTACTCAGCCATCTATTCATACATTCTCTTGAAAGGAGCGACTGATGAAGGAAGTCATCTCCATGTGGAAGAACACCCGCATGATCATCCTGACCGCGTTGTCTGCGGCGATCTATGCGGCCTTTCTGATCGTATTCAAGGGCGGCATCGTCATCGTGCCGGGCATCACAGAGATCCGTCCGGCCAACGTCTTCCCGCCCGTCTTCGGCCTGCTCTTCGGGCCTGCCGGCGCCTGGGGTGCGGCGATCGGCAACACAATCGGTGACCTATTTGGGGGCACGATAGGTCCAGGCTCGATCTTCGGCTTCTTCGGCAACTTCTTCCTCGGGTTCATCCCCTACAAGATGTGGGGCGCCACCTGGGGCCTGGTCAAGAAGGGCGACATGTCCCCGAACGTCAACAACTGGAAGAAGATCGTGGCTTTCGAGATCGTCTCTTTCGTTGCCGCGGCGGCTTGCGCGATCGTCATTGCCTGGTACCTCGATCTGACCAAGATCGTGCCCTTCGCCTTCCTCGCCCTGGTGATCACCTTCAACAACTGGCTTGCGTCAGTGGTGGTCGGACCCATCCTGCTGGCGCTGCTCTATCCTCGGGTGAAGCGCTGGGGCCTGATCTGGACCGACATCATGGATAAGGACGATGTCGCCGTGGGCTTTGCCAAGAGCCTTGGCGCGATCCTGATGGTCGTTGCTGCAGTCGGCGGGCTGGTTGTGGGCGTGCTGGCAGCCGTCGGCCTCGCAGGGCAGCAGATGTTTGGGTTCGCCGGTGAATCCGGCCAGGTCGCCGTCTGGCTGGTAGTGCTGCCGTTCCTTATCGCGCTTGTCGTGGCGAGCCTCATGCTCTCCGGACAGGAGCAATTCGAAGAGGAAGCGGACTAGCTTCCCTGTGACGCGGAGATAGGCCGCCTTGTGGCGGCTTATCTCCCTATCTCAAGGAGACTGTGCATGGCGCACACTTTGCCCCTAACCGCGGATGTCCTTCTGACCGGTGGAACGCTTGTCACGATGGATGCAACACGCCGACTGATACCAGATGGTGCGCTGGCCATCGAAGGGCCGCATATCGTCTGGACCGGGACGGCTGACAAGGCCCAGACAGAAGTACGCGCCCGGCGGCAGATGGACACCCGGGACCGGATCATCATTCCCGGCCTCATTAACGCGCATTCCCATCTCGCGATGACGCTGTTCCGGGGACTCGTGGATGATATGCCGTTGGAGCTGTGGCTGGACCGCGTTTGGCAGGTGGAGAGTGCCTATGCCACGGCCGAGAACTGCCGTGTCGGCACACAGCTGGCCGTCGCAGAGATGATCCATGGCGGTGTGACCTGCTCGGCGGACATGTACTGGCAGACCGTGACGAATACCGAGGCAGCCACCGCAGCCGGATTCCGCCTCGTCAACGGCCCGCCGATGATCGGCGTCGAGGGCCCAGGTGGTGGGTTCACGCCCGAACGCGAGGGACTGATGCGGGCCTACATCGAGGAACACGCGGATGACCCGCTGCTCCGGCTTGCTGTGCAGGTCCACGCGACCTACACCGCGAGCGACCGGATGGTCGAGGTTGCCAAGCGGCTCGTCTCGGACTATGACCTTCTCTTCATGACGCATGCGTCCGAGTCCAAAAGCGAAGTGGAGACGGTGACGGCGCGCTTCGGTAAGTCACCGATCGAGGTGCTCCATGCCTGGGGCCTGCTCGGGCCCGCGACCCTGTTGGCCCACTGCGTCCACCTGCGCGATAGCGAGATTGCGCTGCTTGCCGAGACGGGGACCTCGGTTGCTCACTGCCCGCAGTCCAACTTGAAGATCGGCAACGGCGTCGCGCGCGTGCCTGATATGCTCAATGCCGGCATCAACGTCGCCCTGGGCACTGACGGCGCTGCAACCAACAACGATCTTGATATGTTCGATGAGCTACGAACGGCGGCGCTAATCCATAAGGGCACGAACAGCGACCCCACGGTGCTTCCTGCTGAAGAGGCCTTTGCACTGGCGACTATCAACGGCGCGCGCGCCGTGGGGCTGGGCGACCGGATCGGCTCCCTGGAGGCGGGCAAGTTGGCTGACCTTGCCGTACTCGATCTCGACGGCCCGCACGTCACGCCGCTGTATAACATCTACTCGCACCTCTGTTACGCCGTCGACAAGCACGATGTGCGCGACGTGTTTATCCACGGCCAACAGGTAATGGCAGACCGCGAGCTGCTCACGCTGGATGAGGAGGCGGTCAAAGCCGAGACACGCCGTATCGCCGCCATCATCACTGCTTCGCCCGCCGGGTAGCACCGTCGAGGTGCGTCGCAGCCGCTTCAGCCGGACCACCAGCCCATCGCAAATGGGGGATACGTAGCATGGCACATCCACTCGATGAATTTGCGGCGACGGAAGAGAGCCGGCACGTAGCCCACTGGCTTGCGCTGCACGGCTGGTCTGAGGGCAGTGGCGGCAACTTCTCCGTCCGGCTCGAGGGGCTCCCCACTGCGCTCGCGGATCTCGATCTGGGCAGACCCCGTCCGGTACCCGTCACGGTGCCTGCCCTAGGAGGGCAGTATCTGCTGGTCACGGGCACCGGCACACGCGCACGCGACATCGCCGAGGCGCCGCATGAGGGGCTAGGGTTGTTCCGTATCGCGAAGGACGGGGGGGCCATCGCCCACATCTGTGGCAACGAACACCCCACCAGCGAGATGCCCTCACACCTGGCCATCCACGCCGCGCTTGTTGAGGCGCGACCTGATCATCGCGCGCTGGTGCACACGCACCCACCCCGCCTTATCGCAGCGACCCACATCCCGGAGTTCGCGGATGCCGCGCTTATGGGTGACGTCCTGCTCCGCATGCAGAGCGAAGCACCGCTGCACCTACCCGACGGACTGGCGGTGCTTCCCTATCACCTGCCCGGCTCACTGGAGCTGGGCCTGGCATCGGCTGAGGCAGTACGGCGCTGCGAGGTGGTCATCTGGCGTTACCACGGGGCGCTGGCGACGGGTCGCACCCTCGACGCCGCGCTTGACACGCTAGAGTACCTCGACAAGGCCGCCGAGATCTACTGGATCCTGCGCTCCGCCGGCGTCACCCCCGAGGGCATTCCCCCGGAAGCCGCCGAGAAGGCGCTGCGTGCCTTTGGCCGCTGGGAGCGCTACGCGCGGTGGCGGCCCACCTGAGGAGAGGGCCGCGGCGAGCGGGCAGCACTCACGCTTGAGCGAGATCCCTTTTCGCCTATCCCGTAGCCCTTAGCCCGTTTCCCCTGCGCACTCCTCTCAGCGCCAGGCTGACTAAATACCCCACCCCCGACACCACGATGATGCTGGCGCCCGACGTGAGGTTCCACGCATAGGAGACCCACAGCCCCACCGTCGTGAAGGCGATGCCCAGGCCCACAGCCCAGGCCATCATCCTCTTCATATCGCGCACATAGTGGCCGGCGATGGCCGCCGGCATCGTCAACATCGCAATCACCATAATTAGCCCTACGACGCGCATCATCATCACGACCGTCAGCGCGATCATGCCCAGGAGCACGACGTAGACCGTGTCCACCGGCACGTTGGTGACCGTGGCAAAGGTCTCATCAAAGGAGACAGCCAGGAGCTCCTTGTAGAGCAAGGCGACGCCACCCAAGATCACCAGATCCAGGACGAGCATCGCCCACAACTCACGCTGCTCCACTGCCAGGATGCTGCCAAAGAGGTAGCTCATCAGATCGACCTTGTACCCCGCCGTCAGGTCGACAAAGATGATACCCGTTGCCATACCCAGTGCCCAGAGCACGCCGATGATCGTGTCGGCCCGCTGGTCCGTGCGCCGCTGAATCACGCCCATGACCGCAGCAGCACCTAGGCTGAACAAGATCGCGCCCAGCAGCGGCCAGTAGCCGGGCCGCGGATCCAGCGTGCTGCCTGCCGCCACCAGGCCAGGCAGGAGCATGTACCGGAAGTAGTAGCCCAAGCCGATGCCGCCGTAAGCGGCGTGGGCAATCCCGCCGCTGATGAAGACAATGCGCTTCACCACCACGAAGGTCCCGATAATGCCACAGGCGATGCTGACCAGCACCCCAGCCAGCAACGCGTTCCGCATAAACGCGAATTGGAGAGCCTCGCCCAGGGCCTGGATCATCGTACTTCCTCCCGGTGAAGATGGTGAACCGTCATCGTGTCTTCCTCGTGCTGCGGAAAGACGCGGTGCGGGACGCCGTGGGCGAGCAGATCGATGGGACACTGGTAAGCCAGCTCAAGCATCTCCGGCGTCAGCTCCTTGTCTTCATGGTAGAAGAGATGGCGGTTCAGGCAGCCGACCGTCTTCACGTAGGAGGCGATGGCGCTCATGTCGTGCGAGATCATCACGATAGTCACCTGTTCGTTGAGCTCACGAAGCAGTTCATAGATGCTGCTGCTGACCCGAGGATCGATGCTGGCGGTCGGCTCGTCTAGCAACAGGATCTCCGGCTCCGTCGCAAGTGCCCTCGCTATGTAGACCCGCTGGCGTTGTCCTCCGGAGAGATCGCCGATAGGCCGAGAACGCAGGTCCACCATATCCACCTTCGCCAGGGCCTCCTCGACGATCCGATTATCAGCATGGGTGAACCGGCGGAACAGCGGTCGCTCGACCAGCCGTCCCATCCGCGCCACATCCCAGACACTCACCGGGAAGTTCCGGTCGAACTCGACCTGCTGGGGGACATAGCCGATATGCCGCCGTCCCTCCTCAATAGGGCGTCCCATCACCTCTACCTCACCCCGCATCGGCGGCAGCAGGCCGAGCAGCACCTTCAGCAGCGTCGTCTTGCCCCCACCATTTGGGCCGATCAATCCGATGAAGTCCCTTGCGTGCACCTCCAGATTGACTTCCTCCAGCACCGACTCATCATCATAGCCGGCCCAGAGCCCCCGCACCGCAATCACCACATCTCCATCCAATGGTTCTCGTTCTTGCATCCCTACCCCTCGCGTACCATGTCCCCTATCCCCCATCGCCTACCCTCATCCTTTTCCCCTATCCCTTGTCCCTTGTCCC
>JAFGNI010000640.1 GCA_016927095.1 Anaerolineae bacterium
GGCGAAAGGCCTCACCCAGGAAGGCACCCCAGACGATCCGGATCTCGGATGAGGGACTGGGGAATTGCTGCAGATGGCGATCGATCCACTCATCGAGCAGCTGAAGTCCGATCGCGTTGTACTCTACGTCGGTGCCTGCGTAGCGAGAGAGGCTGACCTTCCCTCGGTCCGCCAGATCAGTTAACTGGCGAGACCGCTGTGGTGGCACAAACTGGATCGCGTGCTTCACTATACCAACCTCTTACCCTTGAGTGTCATCATTATAGCACTGCTGAGGGGCGTGCACAATGGTCTGCTTTGTTACGGCTTTGTTTGCGGCTATAATCGTGACGACTGCAAGCTAAGGAGCATTACCGCTATGGAGATAACCTGGTACGGCTTGGGCTGTTTTCGTCTGACGGAGCGCGGGTATCCGTCGGTAGTGATTGACCCGTTCAACGAGGATGAGACGGGTCTACGGCTTCCTCGAGGAGCGGCAGAGGTGGTACTCTACAGCCGGCTGACCGACGACACGCGTGAACTCCGTTGGCCTGGGCTGGGTAGTGGGGCGCGTACCCTGGCGGCGCCAGGCGAGTTCGAGATTGGTGGGGCATTTATCACCGGCGTCGCGTCGCCCCGGGCAGCAGGCGACCCGAGCATTGCGCTGGACAACGTCGTCTATACGGTGGCGTGTGGGGGCGTTGTGGTCTGTCATCTGGGTGAACTTGGGCGAGCGCTGACGAACGCCCAGGTAGAGGCTATTGGGCATGTGGACGTGCTGCTGGTGCCTGTCGGTATCGATTCCAGTTTCACGGCGGCCATGGCTTCAGAGACGGTGAGTTTGATCGAGCCGAACACTGTCGTGCCGATGCAGTATGCTACGGCTGGCTTGCGGCTGCCGCGGGGCGGTGTCGAGGGGTTCCTCAAGGAGATGGGAGTCACCAATCCCACTTGTGTGCCGAGTCTGAGGGTCGCCTCAGGCGAGCAGCTCGAGGAGACCCGGATTCTGTTACTTGAGCCTTTCGTGGAACGCTGATCCCGTAGTCGACGTAGGAGGTTCCGATGCGAGGTCGTCTCATCGTGGGCGTATTAGTGGTCTTGGTGTTGGCTGGTGGCGTTGCGGCTGCCATCACTTTGTCGGGCAAGTCACCGGCGACGGAGGACGCGGAGGCACGGCTTGAGGCCATTCAGGCTGAGATTGATGCCGGCGCTTACGAGAGTGCGCGCGCGAAACTGGAGTCGATCGTCACGGAGAATGACCAAAACGGTGAGGCCCACTTCAAACTCGGCCTGGTGATGTTCAACCTTGGCGATTACACCTCGGCCCACGAGCACTTCTCGCGATCTCTTGAGTTGGAGCCTGACCGGGCGGCTGCGGTGCACCACAACCTTGGGGTGCTTGCGTATCAAACGGGCGATATGGTCACGGCGCAGTCGGAATTCGAGGCAGCCCTCAGCGCAGATCCCGCAGATGCCGACACACACTATCAGCTTGGTGCTACGTATCTGATCCAGGCTTACCCGATGGGTGCGGTGGAGCCTGATACGGGGCTGCTTCAACAGGCGCAGAGCGAGTTTGACACCGCGCTGCAGTTGGTACCCGGCAAGCCAGAGGCGCTGGTGGGCTTGGCCAATGTTGAGATGCTGCGTGGCGAGATGGAGGCGGCCATCGGACTGCTCGAGCAGGCGATTACGGCAAGCCCCACGATGCGCGAGGCGTTGTTCGCACTGGGCCGCTCATATGCAGCTGTGGGTCAGACCGAGAAGGCGCGAACCACATTGCGTCAATTTCTGGACACCGACCCACCAACCATGTGGGCACAGCAGGCTGAGGAGATGCTCCTGGAGCTGGGCGGGGACTAAGGCCCGTGAGCCGGCAGATGACGACGGTTAAGAGGCGAAGCAAATCGGGCTGTGCCGGTCTCAGCCACGCGCACAGCCGTGCGGGAGCGAAGGCGTGAGCGTACCCATCAAACTTCTGATGACCTGGGATATCTCACCTGGACGGGAGGAGGCGTGTCTGGCCTTCGTCACGCAGGAGCTGCCAGACCGAATGCGAGACGCCGGCCTTGAGTTGACCGATGCCTGGTTCACCGCGCACGGGGACTGGCCGCAGGTCAGGGTGGGCTTCATGGGGACGAATCTGGAGATGGTCCAGTCCTATATGGCGTCCGATGGCTGGACGAAACTGAAGCAGCGGCTGCTGGCTTATACGCTCAACTACCGTGAGAAAGTCATCATCGCCCGTGGCGGGTTCCAGATCTGACTAGCTCTTGCCGAACGCGGGATAGTTCCGGCACGGCCTCGTCTACAGCGGCAGGGAGAGCTGAGCCGATGGCTGTTCGACGATAGGGTCGAGCCCCAGGAAGACCCCAATGTCGTCACGATCCTGGACGCGCTCGACCATGCGCCGGATGTGGCGGTACTTGATGAACACCCAGTTCTGTTCGCTGGCCAGAGCGTTCAGCCTGGGATCGCGGCGCAGCTTGAGCGCCACGAGCGCCGCCCGACCTCCCGGGATAATCAGACAGCGTTGGTCAGCAAACGGAGGAGGGGCCAGTAGATGCACCCCAAGTTCGGCTGTCGCTGTGCACCGGAACAGATATCGCGTCTCGGCGGACTCCTGCCAGAGCACGTCGTTCCACGAGTTCGTTGCGACCACGTAACCCAGCTTCACGCCTAGAGACC
>JAFGNI010000641.1 GCA_016927095.1 Anaerolineae bacterium
GACACCGATCTTCTCCAGCCAGGGCTCGGTGTAACGACAGGTCGGGAAATTGCTGCAGCCGATGAACTTACCGTAACGGCCCCAGCGTATGATCAACTGGCCATCCTCGCACTTGGGACAGGCACGGCCCACGTACTCCACCTGCTCCATCTTCGGGATCGCCTCGTCGGCGCGTTGCAGGGTCTTCGCGAAGGGCCAGTAGAACGCGTGCATCAGCCCGACCCAATCCCGATCACCACTGGCTACCTCGTCCAGCTCGGACTCCATCTCGGCGGTGAAGTCCACATTGATCAGGTCGGGGAAGTGCTCAACGAGCAGATCGTTGACCAGAATGCCGGTCTCTGTCGGCTCCAAGCTGCGGCGGCGCGGGTGGACGTAGCCACGCTGGCGCAGGGTGGTCAGGATACTGGCATAGGTCGAAGGACGACCAATCCCGTATTCCTCAAGGGCTCGAATCAGCGTGGCGTCGCTGTAGCGCGGTGGCGGCTGGGTAAAGTGCTGCTCCGGCAGCAGACGGATCAGATCCAGAAGCTGACCAACCTTGAGGATCGGGATCTGCTGGCTGCGCTCCTCCGCGGCATCATCCGATCTCGTCTCCTCGTAGACCACGAGGAATCCTGGAAAGCGCAACGTCGAACCCGAGGCACGGAAGAGATAGGGTCGCTCGTCCGCCGCACCGGCTTTGACGTCCACCTGGATCGTGTCGTAGACGGCGGGCTTCATCTGACTTGCCATGAAACGCCGCCAGATCAGGTCGTAGAGACGGAACTGGTCCCGGCTCAAATGTCGCTTGATTGCGTCGGGCGTACGACCAATGCCTGTCGGGCGAATCGCCTCGTGCGCCTCCTGAGCGGACTTGGACCGTGTCTTGTAAACAGGGGCCTTAGCGGGCAGGAACTCTGGGCCGTAACGCTTCGAGATATAGGCCCGAGCCTCCGCTTGCGCCTGCTCAGAGACGTTGGTGCTGTCGGTTCGCATGTAGGTGATCAGACCCTCGGTGTCGCCGTCGCCCAGGTCAATGCCTTCGTACAGCTGCTGCGCAATCCGCATCGTCTTCCGTGCCGAGAAGCGCAGCTTGCTGGAGGCTTCCTGCTGCATCGCGCTCGTCGTGTAGGGTGGTGATGGACGTCGCGAGCGTTTGCCTTCTTTGACCTTGGACACGACATGGGTAGCTCTCTCCAGATCGTCCAAGATCGGTGTGACATCGCCCTCAGACTTGAGATCGACCTTCTCGCCGCGAATGCGCCACAAAGTCGCGATGAAGGTAGGGCGCGGATCCTTTCCGGCGGAGTCGTCCGAAGCGAGCTCGGCGTCCAGAGACCAATACTCCTCAGGCACGAACTGGTCGATCTCGCGCTCACGCTCCACGACCAGGCGCAGCGCCACAGACTGGACACGACCTGCAGACAGCCGACTACGCACCTTCCGCCAGAGCAAAGGGCTCAGCTTGTAGCCCACCAGCCTGTCTAGAATGCGGCGAGCCTGCTGGGCATCGACAAGGTCCATATTGATGGACCGGGGATGCGCGAAGGCCTCATCGATCGCCGGTTTCGTAATCTCGTGGAAAACCACACGCCGGGTCTGATCCGCGTCCAGACCCAGCTCATCGTAGAGATGCCAGGCGATCGCCTCGCCCTCCCGGTCTAGGTCGGTAGCGAGGTAGACCTCGGCGGACTTCTCGGCGGCAGCCTTCAGTTCCTTAAGCACGTCGCGCTTCTCATTCGGAACGCGATAGCGAGGCTCAAAGTCGTTCTCGACATCCACTGAGAGTTTGGATCGCAGAAGGTCCCGGATGTGACCCACAGAGGCCTTCACCATGTATCCTCTACCCAAGAAGCGACCTACCGTGCGCGCCTTTGTGGGCGACTCCACGATTACAAGCTTGCCAGTAGGCCTGGGCGGCTCCGGCGCTGGAGGGCGCTCTATGCCCTCGTGCATCGGCGTCTCACCCATCCGGAACATCTTCGTGCCGCACACAGCGCAGCGTCCTTGCGTCGCTGGCTGCCCCCGTTTCGTAAAAACGGCTTTCGGCTCCGTGAGCTCTCGCATCTCACGGCACTTTACACAATAGGCTTCCATACTTGGCGCTTCGTTTGTCATACACCTTCCCATCTCTAGACGCGGAGTAACGCTGGCCATACCGGCTAACCCGGCGGTCCCCTAGACAATTGCGCCCGGAAGTGACAAGTTCACCTCCGGGTGCAAGGTTACTTACGCAACTCGACCGCCACGAATCATAACGGATGTGCCCAAGCTGTCAAGTTGGCCTAGATGTATCGCGGCTGGGAGAGTCTGCGATGTGCCGGTTCAGCTACAGGAGCTCATCCCGCTTGTTCGCCCGCAGCCAGTTTACGACGTCGCGCACACGTTGCGACATATCGCGACGCGTGATAAGCACAGCGTCCGGCGTATCAACCACGATCAGATCGTCCAGGCCAATGGTGACGACAAACCGCTCGCCCTGGGAGACAACCATGGTCTTCTCGGTCTCAATCGCGAGCACATCGCCAAGCAAAGCGTTGCCGGCATCATCGGTATCGTAGATTCCCATGACGGATGACCACGTGCCGATATCGGACCACCCGATCTCCACCGGGATGGCCGCGACCCGTTCGGCGCGCTCCATTATCCCGTAGTCGATCGTCTCTTTCTGCAGCGTGGGCCAGAGCTCTGCGATACGGGATTTGTACTCTATCGTACCCCAGACACTATCGAGGTCTCTCAGGACCTGGCTGAGTTCGGGCATCCATATGCCAATCTCCTCCAAGATGCGATCCGCTCGCCAGATGAACATGCCAC
Organism: Anaerolineae bacterium; assembly: GCA_016927095.1. Next base: position 2,800 of record JAFGNI010000641.1, read on the forward strand.
TGTTCCAAGCGTAGGTGCCGGCCTCAAGAAATTGTTGTGCGCGCTCGCGGTCCGGCTTCTCGGTAAACGCCGCAGCCTGGTAGACTGACAACGCGCTGTCTACGTCCAGTTTGTCTCCCATAGCAATGTAGCCATACCCGGTGGCAGGGTAAGCCGGCGTGATCCCTAAGGTCACGAGATAGCCTTGCTGGGCCACGGTCGTGGCAGCACTGAGGCCCTGACCGAAGGCATCGACGTCCTCGATGTGATGGTCCGCGGTGACAACTGCAACCACAGCGTCGGGGTCGAGATTGCGAATATGGAGCGACCCCAGCCCAATACACGAGGCCGTACCCCTGCCCAAGGGCTCCACAATGAAGTTCTCGCGAGGTAGGTGCGGGTACTGCGCGGCCAACGCCTCAACCTGATCGGCTGCCGTGACCACAAAGATGCGCTCCAACCGCAGCGACGGGAGCAGACGATCCACAGCAGCCTGGAAGAGCGTACGGTTACCAACCAGGCTCAGGGTCTGCTTGGGATGGTTTTGCCGGCTCAGGGGCCAGAGGCGAGTGCCGCCGCCGCCCGCCATTATCAACGCGTACAAATGCTCGATCATATCCGCTCCTACACATCATAGGCTACGCGGGGTTCATAAGCCCGCACATATTGGAGAGAACCCACCTGGCGGACCATGCCCTTGAGTTCCATCATAATCAGGGTGCTGCTGACAACCTCAACCGGAATGCCCGAGGCGCGCACAAGAATGTCTAGGTGACGCGGCTCCGCAGAGAGTGTCTCGAAGAGCGCGGCCTCGACGGGGTTCTCCGGCAGAGCCAGGCGTGCCGCCTGCTTCTCAGGAACTTGGTCGAGGTGGAGGACCTCCAGCACATCTCGCGCCTCGGTGAGCACGTGAGCACCATCGCGAAGGAGCCGGTTGCAGCCGGCCGATCCTAGACTGAGAATGCTGCCCGGGACGGCAAAGACCTCGCGCCCCTGGTCGAGCGCGAAGTCGGCAGTGATTAGGGCCCCGCTGCGCAGCCCCGCCTCGACGACGATGGTGCCCAGGCTTAAGCCGCTGATGATGCGGTTGCGCGGCGGGAAGTTAGACGCCTCAGGCTTGGTGCCAAGGGGATAGTCGCTGATGATCGCGCCGCTCTCGGCGATGGCCCGAGCCAGGCCTCGATGTTCGGCAGGGTAGATCGTGTCAAGACCAGACCCCAGCACAGCGATCGTGCGTCCGCCGGCTTCGAGTGCGGCCTTGTGAGCGATACCATCCACTCCCCGCGCCAACCCGCTGATCACAGTCACACCACTGCGAGCGAGCTCCTCCCCTAGCCGCCGCGCGACTTCGCGACCGTAGGCCGTGGCCTTGCGCGTACCGACCATCGCGACAGACCACTCATCCTCCGGTGTGATCTCCCCCCGGACATAGAGCACCGGCGGAGGATCGGGGATCTGAGCCAGAAGTGCCGGATACTCTGGGCTCTCCCAGGTAAGGGCGTGAACGCCGGCACTCTCCAGGTCCGCCACCAGCTGGTCGAGGTTCGTTGCCCGGCGTACGCGCAGGAAGTTGCCCATAGCGCGCTGGTTCATATCGAGAGCGCGAAGGTCCGACTCGGAGGCGCTCCACGCGGACTTCACATCACCGAAAGCGTGGATGAGAGCGCGAAGTCGCACGGGTCCGATGCCCCGCACGAGATTGAAGCCCAGCCAATAGCGCAGGTTGTCATCCATGTGCACCCACTCCCTGGCATGCAGCCATTCGTAGTGGGGATTCAGCAGAAGGGATTCGTGGCCCCGATCCGGTCTGATCCCACACTGAACGATCGAGAGGTCAGCGGCCCTGGATTAGGCCGGGAAGCAGGCGTACGGTGACCTGTCCCCCCTCGAGGTCACAGTCCACGATGACATCTTCGATGACCGGGATCAGTACCTCCCCCAACGGCCCGTGGACAATGAAGACGTCATTGGCATCAGGCGCTGTGAAGACCTCCGCGATCTCGCCAAGCTGCTCGCCGTCCTCAGTGACAACGACCAGACCTTCAAGCTGATACTCGTAGTACTCGTCCTCATCAAGAGGTATGGCGTCCTCAAGCGCGACATAGAGAAACTCATCGCGCAGCGCATCGGCAGCATTCCTGGTCTCATAGCCCTGCAGCAGGATCAAGGCAAGATCCTTGTGCATCCGCGCGCTAAGTACAGCATGAGGTTGGTAGGCGTCCCCCACATAGAGCGTTTTCAGTTCAGCCAGATGCTCGGGATGCGCAGTGAGAAGTTCCACGCGCAACTCGCCCCGCACACCGTGGGGGCGCAACACACGGCCTATGGCCAAGTAACGGGGCTCAGGTTGCAGTTTTCGCATGCCTGAGCCCCGAGACATCAATTTGTGAGGCCAGAACGGCCATTGCTAGACAATCTCCAAGGTGACCTTCTTCCCCATCTTCGCACCCAGAACTCGGGCGAGGGAGCGCATCGCATTGATTGTCCGGCCCTGGCGCCCAATCATCCGGCCCATGTCTTCGGGCGCTACACGCAGTTCCAGCACGATTGAAGTTTCCCCCTCGATCTCCGAAAGGCTCACAGCATCAGGCTCATCGGCCAGAGCCTTCACCATGTATTCGACGAGATCTTTAACCCTAGACATCGCGCCACCTCCTTGGGACATGGATAGAAACAAGCACGAATAGGAAGAGCAACTCCCTATGGCATCTTAACGCTAAGCTTAAAGAGCCTTGAGCTAGAACCTGGGTTGCCGGAAGCCAGCAGTTACCTCACCACATGCCTCCAGAGCGACCCAGGGCCAAGTCCGGACGTCCACGAAAGAGGGAGCGTGCCAACTTCTAGCCTTCTTCCGGCTCCTCAGTCTCGTCTACCTCAGCTTCCGCCACCTCAGTCTCGCCGACCTCGGCCTCATCGACCTCAGGCACATCCACGACCTCTGGCTCGGATTCAGCAACCGCCTCAACCTCAGCTTCGGACACGGGTTCCGGCTCGGGTTCCGGCTCGGCCTCGACGGCGGCAGCCGCTGCAGCCTCTGACTCGGCTACCAATGCTGAGAGCGATTCCCCGGCCCGCAGCCTCTCAAAGCGTGCCATGGTGCCGTGTGTCGTAAAGATGCGGGCCACGGAGTCACTGGGCTGCGCACCGACGGACAACCAATGCAACGCACGTTCCTCGTCGATCCTCACCGTCTCAGGGTCCGTTCGTGGGTTGTAGAAGCCAACCACCTCGACGAACTTCCCATCCCGTGGGGCCGACTTCTCAGCAACCACAATGCGGTAGCTGGGCTGCTTCTTGGCGCCCACTCGACGTAGTCTTATTCTAAGCATAAGCCTCCTAATTGTGTAGTTCGCTTTTTTACAGATCTTGTGTGGCTTGGAATGTCCGCGTAAGCCACGTTTCGGCAAACACGCACGCCTCTACAGGAGCGCGGGCGTGACCTTGCTGCTATCCCAGGAGTCCCGACAACCCCCGCATCTTGCCCTGATTCAGCCGTTTGATCATGCGCTGCATCTGGCGATGCTGGGAGATCAGCTGGTTCACCTGCTGCACGGAAGTACCGCTTCCCGCCGCAACTCTACGCTTGCGACTCGCGTTCAGAATGCGCGGATCTTGGCGCTCCGCAGGGGTCATCGAGAGAATGATCGCCTCCACTGACTTTAGGCTCTCCTCGGTCTGTCCCTGATCGATCTCCACACCCCGCAGAGCGTTGCCCATCCCGGGTACCATGTTCAGGATCTCCTGAATCGGTCCCATCTTGCGGACCTGGCGCAGTTGCTGCAAGAAGTCCTGAAGGTCGAAGTCGCCCTTGCGGAGCTTCTTCTCCATCTTGGCAGCCTGCTCCGCATCAAAAGCCGTCTCCGCTCGTTCAATCAGCGAGAGTACGTCCCCCATACCCAGGATGCGCGACGCTAGACGGTCAGGATGGAAGACCTCCAGCGCATTGGGCTTCTCGCCCACGCCCAGGAACTTGATAGGGACACCCGTTACCGCGCGCATACTGATCGCGGCACCGCCGCGGGCATCGCCATCAATCTTGGTCAGAACCAGCCCTGTCAGTCCCACACGCTTGTGGAACCCCTCGGCGATGTTGACGGCTTCCTGACCGGTCATCGCGTCCGCCACAAGCAGGACCTCGACCGGGGACATCCGATCGCGGATCGCCTCGAGCTCGGCCATCATATCGTCATCGATCTGCAGACGCCCGGCGGTGTCGAGGATGATGATATCGACGCCCTTCTGCCGGCCCATCTCTAGGCTGTTCTTGCAGATCTGCGGCGGATTCCTGTTGCCGGGCTCAGCGTAGACAGGAATGTCCAGCTGGCGCCCCAGAACCTCAAGCTGCGTGATCGCAGCCGGGCGGTAGATGTCCGCAGCGACCATCAGAGGATAGTGGCCCTGAGACCGCAGGTGCAACGCCAGCTTAGCAGCCATGGTGGTCTTGCCTGAACCCTGCAGCCCCACCAGCATGATCACGTACGGCGCGCGACCACGAAGATCCAGGCGCCCAGGGGCTCCCAGCGTCTCCACCAGTTCCTGGTGGACGATCTTGACTACCTGCTGCGCCGGATTGAGCGCCCGAGAGACCGCCTCCCCAACGGCTTTGTCCCTCACACGCTGGGTGAAGTCCTTGACGACACGGTAGTTGACGTCGGCTTCCAGCAAGGCAAGCCGGATCTCCCGGAGGACCGCCTTGACGTCTTCCTCACGCAAGACGCCGCGCTTGCCTAGCCGGTCGAAGATGTCCTGTAACTTGCTGCTTAGTGATTCAAACATAGCCCTTCAGTTTCGCTCGCAGTACTTCGGTACATTCTAAAGGATAACACGGATTCGTCAAGCGAAGGCAAACTGTCCTTCAAAGGAAGCAAGGTTAATTTGCGAGTGAAGCGCCCGACTGCGCTTCCCTTTCTTGTCATTCGCTTGGACCAAGGCATAATACCGTCGTCAGTGGTGCACGCGCTCCGATCGCGCTGGATATGGCATCGCTCGGGCGCGCAGGTGACCTACTATACCATAGGATGTGAGCAGAGGTAACCCACATATGACGACAAGACAGACGCCCGTTTCCCTGATCCGGGCGCTTATCGTGATCGATCGCGAACGCAAGCGTAACCAGAGCCGCACGGGTTTGAGCCTCGTGTTACGGCTGGTGGGCATTCTGGTGATGGTCTCCGTTTTGGCCTCCGTGCTCCTCGTGGGTATGAGTGTTGGAACAGCCGCAGGTGCTTACACGATGATCACGGAAGGGCTGCCTACCCCCGACGAGGTGGCGACCGCCAGCGTGGAGACCTTTGAGACGACCAAGATCTACGCCTGGGGGCCTGACACTAACGGCGACGGACAGAAGGACCCGGAACTGATCTACGAGGTCATTGATGCCAACGCCGGTGATCGCAACTGGCTTACCTACTCTGAAATACCGGAGTATGTTGTCTGTGGCACGGTAGCGATGGAGGACCGGACGTTCTGGACGAACCCCGGTTTCAACTTGCGGGGTATCATCCGGGCCTTTGTCGACAATCTCCAGGGCTACGAGATCCAGGGTGGCTCCTCTATCACGCAACAGGTAGTCAAAAACTCCGTCATTCCTCTGGAGGAACGGTTCGAGAAGAGCTACGCTCGAAAGGTGAAAGAGGTCTTGATCTCCCTGGAGCTAACCCGGCTCTATGACAAAGAGACCATTCTGGAGTGGTACATCAATACCAACTTCTACGGGAACCTCGCCTACGGGATCGATGCCGCGGCACAGGTCTACTTCGGGAAGTCCGCGAAGGAACTGACGTTGTCGGAGGTAGCAACGCTGATCGCGATTCCCCAATACCCGTTGCTCAACCCCTTCGACGCGCCCGAGGACGCCCTGACGCGCAAGGGCATCGTGTTGCAGCGCATGGTTGAGGAAGGATGCGTGACCACCGCGGAGGCCGAGGCTGCCGAGAGCGAACCGTGGGCGCTGGCGGTCTCGACACAGCGTTACGACATCAAGGCCCCGCACTTCTCCGTTTACGCGCGTCGTGAGCTTGAGGAGATGTTCGGACCTGAACTCGTCGCAGGCGGCGGTCTCCAAGTGTACACCACCCTCGATCTCGAGCTGAACAACCAAGCGGAATGCACGGTTCAGACCTATCTCAAGATCCTGGCGGGTGCGGACCCCACAACGACGATCGCCGAGGCTCTGAACGGGGGCTGTGAGGCTGCGCAGTACCTCCCGGATGTACCTCCCAACCGCATCGGGCAGGACTTCAACATCAAGAATTCCGCCGTTGTCGCTATCCGGCCTACGACCGGTGAGATCCTGGCGATGGTGGGTAGCGCAGACTATTGGAACGAGGAGATCGACGGCAAATTCAACGTGGCCGCCGATGGACTCCGGCAACCAGGTTCCAGTTTCAAGCCCTTCACCTATGTCACCTTCCTTTCTCAAGGACACAACGCGGCACACATGTTCTTGGACGTCCGCCAGGCCTTCGATCAGGGCCCAGGCATGGCACCCTATGTGCCCGAGAACTACACGCGCAACTACTACGGACCCGTCCAGTTGCGCGGCGCGCTGGCCCGTTCGCTCAACATCCCGGCTGTTGAGGCGATGTCGATCGCAGGCATCGATAATGTTCTGCGCACGGCCCATCGGATGGGCATCACGACGCTGGATCAGAGCCTGGACCACTATGGGCTCAGTCTCACCCTGGGTGGCGGCGAGGTCAAGCTTATCGACGAGACTTACGCCTTCAGCGTCTTCGCTAACAATGGCACGATGTACGGTGCCCCGGTGCCTGAGGAACAGCTCCGCCCCAACTTCCGCGAGCTGAACCCCATCTCCATCCTGCGGGTGGAGGATCGCAATGGTAAGATCCTCTATCAGATGGATCAGCCGGAGTCGCGCCAGATCCTAGAGCCGCGGCTTGCCTACTTGATCACGAACATCCTTTCGGACCGCCAAGCCCGGATTCCTGGCTTCGGCACACCAAACGCGCTGGAGCTCGCGAACGAGCGGCCCGCCGCAGCCAAGACCGGCACGACCAACAACTTCAGCGACAACTGGACCGTGGGGTATACACCGCAGTTGGTTGTCGGCGTCTGGCAAGGCAACAAGGACGGCGACGACTACATGATCAACACACCCGGCTCCCGCGGTGCCGCGTACATCTGGCACGCCGTGATGGAATACGCGCACCTCAACGAGCCTATCCTCTCCTTCACGAACCCCGGCGGCTTGGTGCCGGTCGCAGTCTGTGCTGTCTCTGGCATGCTGCCCAGCGACAAGTGCCCCACCCGGACGGAGTTGATGATCCCGGGCACCGAACCCACCGAGAAGGATGCGCTGCACCAAACCTACCTGATCAACAAGGAGACCGGCAATCTCGCCACGATCTACACCCCGCCGGAACTGGTAGAGGAACGGGTCTATGTCGTGCTCCCGCCAGAGGCACAGGACTGGATCGCCAGCTTGCCCGAAGAACAGCGCGCCGCCTACCAACCACCCTCGGAGTATGATACCGTCTACGGTCCCAACCAGACCCAAGCCGAGGTCGCTATTGTCACGCCGACGCCTTATTCCTACGTCTCCGGCGTTGTGCCCATCACGGGCAATGCCCGGGGCGATGTCCAGTTCTATCGCCTGGTCTTCGGCGAAGGGGTAAACCCCATAGAATGGCTGCAGATCGGTCCGGACCATGGTAACCAGGTGGACAACAATCTCCTCGAGAGCTTCGATACGACGGGATTAGCGGATGGCGTGTACACGCTTCAGCTACAGGCGGTGGGCAACGATCAACGCGTGCGACAGGCCTCCATCCAGGTCACCGTGGACAACACCGCGCCCAAGGCTGAGGTGACGTATCCGCCGCCTGGCGAGACCTACGAGTATGGGTTCGATGAGTGGGTGAACGTCAATGCCGAAGTGCAGGACGTCTACTCCATTGCGCGGGTCGAGTACTACGAAAACAACGCCGCAGAGCCCTTCAAGGTGCGCACCCTGGCTCCCTTCAACGTCAACTGGACGCTCAAAGGACCCGGTACTTACAGGTTCCACGTAGTGGTCTACGATGCCGCGGGCAACAAGACCGAGAGCGAGCCGACCACCATCACCGTGGTACCCCGCTCAGAATAGGATGCAGAGAAAGGGGCACGTCGAACCGCTGTAACCTTGTCCCCTTGGGGTGTAGGAACGCCTGAACGTGGGCAGGCTGGAACTTGCCCCCCGTTGGGATAGTGGCGTTCAAACATTCAAACGTTTTGACGTTCAGACGTTCTAACGCATGACGCACGGTGGCGCCTATGAGAGCCCTGCTGATCTGCCAAGATCCCGACGAGACAGCGATCCTGTCACTGATTCTGCAGCGTGCTGGCCTGAACGTCACCCGGGCCCGCCAGGTCCCGGATCCGCTGCCTCAGACAGAGGATAACCCCCTGGACCTTATCGTTCTGGTGGCGACCGAAGGCACGCCGCTGCCCATCGTCAAGGGCATCCGCGCCCAGGGACCGATCCCCTTGATGATCATCACCGATCCGCTGGACGAGGCCACCCAAGTGGTTACCCTGGACTCCGGAGCTGATCTGGTCATCGTTCGCCCCTTTAGCGCCCGGCTGCTGATCGCGCAGACCAAGGCGTTGTTACGCCGCGTCGCCAACCTGCCGTTCTTCACGCTCCCCACCTTGGCCGCGCAGGACGTGGAGTTGGACCCGGCGACGCGCACCGTCGTGATCTCGGGACGGAGCCCAAAGCGCCTGACCCAGCTGGAGTTCCGGTTGCTCTACACCTTGATGATCCACAAAGAACAGGTGCTGCCCACCGACGTGTTGGTCGAACAGGTCTGGGGTTACACTGGGGAGGGTGAGCGCGACCTGGTCCGTGGCCTCGTCCGTCGCCTCCGATCAAAGATTGAACCCGACCCACACGCGCCCCAATACGTCATCACTGTGCCGGGTGTCGGGTACACTTTCGCCCCCGAAAGCTGACAACGTTGTGCTTTGACGCCACTTTACCACAAGTCTGACACGGATTTTGCACGGACCCTCGCTAGAATCAGGGCAGATTTTCGGGACAAACGCCTTATGTCTCTGTGACATCAGCAATCTGATTCAGGAGGACACACCATGGTTATCGCAATCTGCCCGTCTTGTGAGGGCAAAGTCACCCTAGAGGCACCGGTGAAGTTCGGGCAGCGTGTCCGGTGTACGCATTGCCATGAGGATCTCGAAGTCATCGAAACCGATCCCATTGAACTGGACTGGGCCTATGACGAGGACGACTGGGAAGACGACTGGGACGACGATGATGACTATGATGATGACGACGAC
>JAFGNI010000642.1 GCA_016927095.1 Anaerolineae bacterium
ACCCTGCGTACCTATCCCAGCAGCTATCCCTCCGCCACCGCCGGTGGCTGGTTGGCCCAAGGTGGCGCGGGGTTCGGATCGTACGAGGCCGGTTGGTTCCGGGATAACGTCGTCAGCACCCGCGTCGTCCTCGGCGACGGCTCTATCGGGATGTTTGAGGGCGAGGGGCTGGACGTGATCTACGAGGCCGAAGGGATCACCGGCCTGATCACGGAGTTGACGATCAAGGTCCAGCCCGATGAGCCCCTGGAGGTCCTCTCCCTTGGCTGCCCCGAGGCGCACAGTCTGCAGCATCTCCTCGAGGGCCTGATGGCGGCGGACCTGCCCATCTGGTCGATGCACTTCATCAACCCCCGGATGGCGGAGATGAAGAACCGCGCCCCCTTGATGACCCACCACGGGCATCCCGTTGAGGAGCGGGTGCTGCTGCCTGCCGCCTACATCCTGACCCTGGCCTTCCGCAAGCGGGATGCGGAGGTGGTCCGCGAGGGCATCCTCTCGCGCATGAAGACCGAGACCTGCGAGGCGGAGCTGCTGAGCGACCGCATCGCGCATCACGAGTGGGCGCACCGCTTCCGGATTATGACGGTCAAGCGGCTGGGACCCAGCCTGGTGCCGGCGGAGGTGGTGGTGCCGCTCTCGGGCCTTGGCGAGATGATGAGCGAGGTGGAGCGCAAGGTCGACAAGCCGGTCGTGAAGGAAGGGGTGCTTATCCGCAACGGGCGCAACGCGAGCGGCGAGCCCGAGGTCGTGATCCTGGGCTTCATCCCCGCCGACCAACGCAAGTTCACCTACAACTTTGTCTTTCCGCTAAGCCTGACGATCTCTCGCATTGCCGAGGAGTATGGCGGGCGTCCCTATGCGACGGGCCTCTACTACGCCAAGATGGCGCCCAAGGTCCTGGGGGAGGAGCGCACCGAAGTGCTGAAGGCATTCAAGGCCAAGGCCGATCCCCAAGGCATCCTCAATCCCGGCAAGGTGCTGGGCAACGCCCTGATCAGCAACGCCCTCATCGCTGCCAATGCGATGGAACCGCTGATCCGTCCCTTTGGCAATGCCGTGGCCTCCCAGGTGGGCGAGCAACCCCCGAAGGCGCCGGTGAAGGGCATTCCGGCTGACGTGGCCTGGTACGCCTATGCATGCTCCCAGTGCGGCTATTGTGTGCAGGAGTGCGACCAGTACTACGGTCGCGGTTGGGAGAGCCAGAGCCCCCGCGGCAAGTGGTACTGGCTGCGGGAGTATATGGAAGGCCGCGAGAAGTGGGACCAGTTCATGGTCGACACCTTCCTCGTCTGCACGACCTGCGAGCTGTGCAACCTGCGCTGCTCCGCCGTGCTGCCCATCGAGCCCTCCTGGATGAAGCTGCGCGGCCAATTGGTCGAAGAGGAGAAGCGTATGACCTTCCCGCCCTTCGAGATGATGGCGGCAGCACTCCAGGATCAGGGCAACATCTGGGCCGGCTACCGGCGCCAGCGGGATGCCTGGTTCCCCGAGGATCTGAAGGAAGCGCACGCAGGCAAACAGGCCAAGGCCGTCTACTTCGCCGGGTGTACCGCCAGCTACGTGGAACACGACATCGCGCAGGCAACGGTCCGGCTGTTGGACGAGGCCGGCGTTGACTTCACCTACGTGGGCCCCAAGGAGAACTGCTGCGGCACGCCGATGCTGGTCGCGGGCAAGTGGGACGTCTTCGCCGAGACGATGAAGAAGAACATCGCGGCGGTCAAGGCCGCGGGCGCCGATACCGTGATCACCTCGTGCCCCGCCTGCAATATGATGTGGCGCCACACCTACCCGGAATGGGCCGAGAAGTTGGGGATGTCCTATGACATCGAGGCCAAGCACTACAGCGAGGTGGTCGCGGAACAACTGCAGAGCGGCAGCTTCGCCTTCCCCGAGACAGAGCAGGATCCCGTCACCGTCACGTGGCACGACTCCTGCCACATGGGACGCGTGTCCAAGATCTACGAGGAGCCGCGGCAGCTGATCCAGGCCATCCCCAACGTGACCTACGTCGACATGCCCTACAACCGTGAGGAGGCCCACTGCTGCGGCAGCGTGCTCACGCTGATCAAGGAGCCGCCGGTCGCCGCCGATATCGGCCAATCGCGGTTAGAGGAGGCACTGGAGGTCGGTGCGCAGAAGGTGCTCGCTGCCTGTCCCTGCTGTGAGTTCCAGTTCCGCGTGACCAAGGACAAGAAGTCCCTCGATGTCGAGATCGTGGACCTGGCGCGGTTCGCGGCGGAGCGGCTGGGCTACGACTTCCCGGACCCCCACCCCGAGGTCCAGGCGCAGTGGGCCGTCTTCGAGGCGATGATCGCGCTGATGACGCCCGAGGGCTTCGCGGCGCTGATGGGCACGATGTGGCCCGAGCTTATCGATGCGATGCCCTTTGGGATGGGCCCGATGATGCGGGCGATGGGCCGGGTGCCGGGCGCCCTGGGGTTGATGAAGCCCCTCTTCCCGGTGCTCTTCCCCAAGCTCTTGCCGCTGATGATGCCCAAAGTGATGGACACGATGCTGGCCCGCGTGGCCGACCAGATCCCGATGCCCGACTATATGGCAGAACAGATGCCGGATCTGATGCCCCGCGTGATGGACAACCTGATGCCCCACATGGTCGACGATCTGGTGCCGCTGGTCGCGGATCCGATGATCGCCTACCTGAGGGGGTCGGCCAACTAGCAATGCATCTCACCGCAAAGCACGCTGAGAACGCAAAGGAAAGATCGAAAACCCCTAATTCTTTGCCTGAAGACCTTGAAGATACCAGGTTATCTTTGCGATCTTTACGCCCTTGGCGGTGAGTTCAGTGTTCTCCCA
>JAFGNI010000643.1 GCA_016927095.1 Anaerolineae bacterium
GGATCGCCGCCCCAGAGGCGCTCTCGGCCCCACTGGTTTGCCTCAGGCTTGCCGGCACACGTGATCTTGATGACGGGGAAGAGCGCCGTGGGCGGGATCCGCGGCAGGTCCTGGATGAAGAGCTCCTCGCCGCGCTGCTCGAAGGGCAACACCTGCCCGGTGGTCAGCAACTCGACCCGCTCGACGGGGGTGATGAGGTCCGCGACGCGCAGCGTGGGGTTGCCATCCCAGAAGCGGAAGATCAGGTAGAGCGCATTGCCCTTGGTGGTCTGCCAGCCGTGGGTGATGAACTCGGTCAGGTCTCCGCCATCGCTGCCGTAGATGGCCTCACCGTGGACGTCAAGCCAGCGTCCGACATCGAGTGCGCGTGTGACAAACTCCGGCGGAAGCTGACCGTCGGCCTGAGGCCCCACGTTGAGCAGGAGGTTCCCGCCCTTGTGGGCGCACTCGCAGAGCATATCGAGCAGCCGGTCGGCTTCTCGCCAACGCTCGCCCGTGGTGTAGCCCCAGAGCCGCCACGTGGTCACCTGGCATGATTCCCAGAGCCGGTCCTCGGCGGTGATGTGGTGCTCGGGCGTGCCAATGTCGCCGGTGTCTTTACCGCCCAGGCGGTTATTGATGAGGATGCCGGGCTGGAGGGCGCGCATCCGCGCGACAAGACGGTCTCCGTCGAGGTCCTCGCGTGTGCGAGGCCAGACGCCGTCGAACCAGATGACATCGATCTTGCCGTAGTTTGAGAGCAGCTCGTCAACCTGGGCGTGGACGTAGTCGCGCATCACGGCCCAACCCTCGGGGTTATTCTCCGGGCCCTCAAACCACGCTGGGATGCGCCAGTCGAGCAGCGAATAGTACAAGCCCACGCGCAGCCCAGCGTCGCGGAACGCATCGACGAACTCGCCGACGAAGTCGCGCCCGGGCGCCTGGGCGGCAACCGAGTAGTCCGTCGTGGCTGTGTTCCAGAGGCAGAAGCCGTCGTGGTGGCGTGTGGTCAGCACGGCATAGCGGAAACCGGCCTGCTTGATGGTCTCGGCCCAGAGGGCCGGATCGTAATGTTTGGGATTCCAGGCGCAGGCGCGCTGCTCATACTCCCGCGGATCGAGATGCTCGCGGAAGAGCACCTGCTCGCCGCGTCCGTAGGCGGCGTAGGGGCCCCAGTGGATGAAGACGCCGTAGCGGCTCTCCGGGAACCAGTGCCACTTCTCGGGGATTGTGCGTGATTCGCTCATACTGACCATCCTTTCTGTCGGCTGCGAAGGTGCGATGCTCTAGCGTTAGTCTACGCGATCCCGCCGATATGCAAGATAGCAGATGGACAGCACGTCAGTGCAGGCGAGGTTGCGCTCTCTGCGGGTCGGACTAAGCTTAGCGCAGCGTGGGGCTTGTCGGGCGGGATGTCAGCTTACTCGTTGGTAAGGGCCAATCGGGGTGGAGCGTGCTGGGAGAGGTGAGATTGCGTGCGGGGCTTGTGGGGCTTCTGATGGTAGCGTGCACGCCGGTGCTCACGATGGTCACACCGACGTCGACAGAACCGCCCAGTCGGACGGAGGCGGTGCACGTCTTGCCGACGTGTACTGCAACAGCCACACGCACCCCCGTACCGACAGCCACAGTAGCAGCAACGGCGGTCACAGCCAGGCCAACTGTTGAATCTGCGGTTGCGCGTGCTACCTGGAGTGGTCCGGAGCATTCAGTGACGATCACGGTGCTCTACGACAATAACGCATATGATCCACGCCTTGAGACAGCGTGGGGCTTCGCGTGCCTGGTGGAGGGTTTGGAGCAGACCATCCTCTTCGACACGGGCGGCGATGGGGCCATGCTTCTCCGGAATATGGGCAAACTCCAGGTATCGCCGGATCAGGTAGATGCCGTTGTGTTATCCCACGCGCATGCCGACCACACGGGTGGCCTGGCGCACTTCCTGGATCAGAACCCTGACGTCACCGTCTATGCGCCGGCGTCCTTCTCAGGATCATTCCGGGATGCGGTTATTGATGCGGGTGGCGACTTCGTCGCTGTGGCTGGGTCACATCGGGTGTGCGATAGAGCGCGTCTGACGGGGGAGTTGGGCACCGGAATCAGAGAGATGTCGCTGCTCATACAGGGGCCCGAAGGGCTGCTCGTGATCACGGGATGCGCTCATCCCGGGATTGTTGAGATCGCCAGACAATCGAAGCAGCTGGTAGGGCTGCCCGTGGATCTCGTGATGGGTGGATTCCACCTTGGGAACGCAAGTGCTGAGAGCATCGGCTCCATCGCGGCGGGTCTGAAGGCACTCGGCGTCCGGAGAGTGGGCCCATGCCACTGTTCGGGCGACCTGGCGCGGCGCCTGTTCGAGGAAGCGTACGGCTCGGGCTACGTACGAATAGGGGTCGGCACGCAGCTGATCGTTGAGGCTGCCGATTAGGGTGATAACGAATGGCTGTCTCAGACACCTCACGAGGGAAACCATCCCTCGACAGACGTGCTGATCCGATCGACGATGGGCCAGGCCCCGTTGGTCGTGTTGGAGACGACGGTCATCTCGAGCTCAACGGCTGGGCGATAGCTTGATCTGAATGACACACCGGCATCGCATCCTGTCACGAATGGGGTGAAGGTTCCGTCCGACCGTTTCTGCAA
>JAFGNI010000644.1 GCA_016927095.1 Anaerolineae bacterium
CGTTCGAGGTTCAGTAGTTGGTTCATACGACAATGTATTATAGAACGGATTGGGCACAGAGTAAACCGCATCGAGGTGGCGAAGCGATATCCTGAGGGTATAATCCGCGCGTATGAGACGCCGACCAACCGTCTTGTTTGTGCTTGGCATAGTGCTTGTGGCCTTGGCGACCCTCGGCGCTTTGCAGTGGTGGGCACGCTACCGGCATGAGACTCGGGGCTGGGCTACTGCGTTCCCCGATCCGGTTGCCGACACGCCGGGGGCCACGGGCAGTACGATGTCCCGCGCCTGCGTCAACGCACCCTTGGCTACCTATGGTGCATCCGAGCTAACTTGGGCGCTGGATACGATCCAAGCCGGCGGGTTTGGCTGGGTGCGCCAACAGCTCCCCTGGTCGGTGGTGGCGCCGCAGCCTGCGGATCAAGACTGGTCGTCGCTGGACACGCTGGTCACTGCTGTCGGTGCGCGCGGTCTTGGCATCGTTGCCGTGCTGGACGAGGTCCCTGCGTGGGTTGGCGTCCCACCGGATCCAGATCTCTACGCGGCATGGGCCGGCGCCGTCGCCGAGCGGTACGCCGACGAGCTGATGTACTACCAGATCTGGCACAATCCCAACCTCGCCGATGGTTGGGGGGCGGAAGCCAACGCATTTGCCTATGCCGATCTCCTGGCTCGGGCTGCGGCGGCGATCCGAGCTGCTGACCCGGATGCGCGCATCGTTCTGGGCAGCCTGGCCCCAACGACAGAGGTCGGGCAGCGCAACTTCGCTGAGGATCTCTTTCTGGAGATGCTCTATGACGCAGGCGCCGCGGACGACTTCGATGTGGTGGCGGTTCAACCTTACGGATTCCAGACCGGCCCCGATGACCGACGTGTTGACAGGGAGGTGCTCAACTTCTCGCGCGTGCTCCTCGTGCGGCAGATCATGGAGGCCCGTGGGGACGCCCACAAAGCGATCTGGGTAAGCAACTTCGGCTGGAACAGCAAGCCTGCCGGCTGGCCTGGCCCCCCCTCGATCTGGGGTGAGGTCGACGAGGCCACGCAGGCAGCGTACACGTTGGCCGCGCTGGAGCGCGTGGAGCGGGAGTGGCCCTGGATGGGTGTTCTATGCCTGAATGGCCTCCAACCTCGTCCAGAGACCCAGGGACTGGCGGTGCCGGATGCTGAAGAGCACTGGGGGTTCGCGCTCGTAGGCCCGGAGGGGCAGATGCGCCCGGTCTACGAGGCGGTGCAGGCCTGGGCTCAGCGGGTGCCTGTCGCCCACGCCGGGGTCTATCGCGCCGACACGGATCTGGCGGAGTTCGAGGGGCCGTGGACGCTGGGGCCGCAAGGTGCAGATATGGGGGAGCACGGCGAGAACCGCGTCAGCCTCACGTTTGAAGGCACAGATGTGGCGTTGACCGTGCGCCGGGGTCCCTATCGTGCCTTCCTCTTCGTCACCGTCGACGGCAGGCCAGCGCCGGCGCTGCCTCTTGACCGCGCCGGACGGGCCTATGCCGTGCTGTACGATCCCCTAGCCGCCATCGCCACGGTGCCCCTCGCCGAGGGCTTGCCATCGGGTATGCACCGGGTTGAGGTCGTTGCCGAGCGTGGGTGGGGGCAGTGGGCCTTGGCTGATTGGCGGATCGTCGACGCCCCACCGTGGGCAGCAATGCAGCCATGGGGGTACGTTGTTTTCGCGCTGTTAAGCCTGGTGGGCGCCGCGCTCATCGCACTCTCAACACCCAAGATGGCCCTGCGGAACCTGTTCGAGCGATGTGCAGCGATATGGGGACGTTTAGCTGATTGGCTGCAGATCGGCGTGTCCTTCGTCGTGGCGTCGATCGCGCTCTTCGCGGCATGGCAGCTTCTTATGGGAGAGGCCCTTTTCCGTCGTCTGGGTGCCTACGGCGATCTCGTCGCGCTGGCGCTGACAACAGGCCTGTTCTATCTGTCGCCGTGGCTGCTAGTCACCCTGGTTGCCGGGCTGCTGATGTCGCTGATCATCCTTCTGCGGCCCAGCCTGGGGCTGATGTTGACCATCTTCGCCGCGCCGCTCTACGCCTATCCCCTCTCGTTGGCGGGGAAGTCTTTTGCTCTGGCCGAGCTCGTGCTGCTGCCAACCCTGGTGGGCGGCGCGGCACGGTTAGCAGGGACGTGGATCCGTGAACGCAGTCACTGGCGCGATAGGGTGCTCCCATTAGGGCGGCGACTCCTGGTGCCCCTACTGGTGCTCGTTGGCGTTTCGGTGCTCTCGACCGCCCGGGCGGCGCATCTTCGAGAAGCACTTCGAGAGCTTCGCCTTGTGATTCTAGAGCCCACGCTGTTCTTCGTCGTGCTGGTCGCGCTGCCCATGACCCGTGAGGAACGGTGGCGCATTGTCGATGCCTTGGTCGCGAGCGGCGTGCTGGTTGCGCTCGTGGGATTGGTGATGTACTTCAGCGGTGCCGTGATCACCGCCGAGGGCGGCGCACGCCGCCTACTGAGTGTCTACGGATCGCCGAACAACGTGGGCCTGTTTCTAGGGCGGATCATCCCGCTTCTCGTGGCCTGGGTGCTCTGGGCGGGGCCGCGGCTGGAGGCACCTGCGGGCGCCAGCAAGCTTGCCGCCGTGCGTGTCTGGCTGCGCACGCTCCCAGGGCAGCGGCGCCGTATTGCGTATGTCGTCGCATTGATCCCGATCAGTTTGGCGCTGTTGTTGAGCCTGTCGCGCGGCGCGATTGTGCTCGGATTGCCAGTGGCGCTGCTTGTGATGGGATGGTTGGCAGGCAAGGAATGGCGTCAGGTGGCGATTATCGCGCTGGTGATCGGCGTGGTCGCCCTTGTCCCCTTGCTGAGCACCCCCCGCTTCTCCGGGATGCTCGACCTCTCGCAAGGGACCACGAGCTTCCGAGTCGCCCTCTGGCACAGCACGCTGCAGCTGATTGGCGAGCACCCCTTCCTCGGCGTGGGGCCGGACAATTTTCTATATGCCTACCGGACGCGATATGTGCTGCCCACTGCGTGGGAGGAGTTCAACCTCTCGCATCCGCACAACGTCGTTCTCGACTACGCCGCAAGGACCGGTATCGGCGGTGTCGTCGCCTTTCTGTGGACGCAGGTCGTCTTCTGGCGCGCCGTAGGGCCGCTGCGCAAGCGCCCAAATCCGGCGACGCGGGCGCTGGGCATCGGCATCGCGGGATCTATGGCCGATTTCCTGGCCCACGGTCTGGTCGATGCGTCATACTTCATCATCGACCTGGCCTTCGTCTACATGTTCTCTTTGGCGCTGGCGGTATGGTTGACGGCGGAAGCAGGCAGCGAAGTGGCATCGCAAGAAGAGGTCCGTCTGTGAGAAAGACTATGTGGTTGCGTGGTGGGCTTGTTGTGGCTTTGGTAATCCTGGCTGGATGTTCTGGCAACAGCCGGACGACCGTCGTCGCAACCGAGGTGCCTCCAGGGGCAGGCGGCAATCCCTTGGACACGCCCGTCGTCGACACGCTGACCCCGGCTCCGCCAGAGGCACCAGAGGCCTTGGTTTTGGTCGCTTTTGATCTGCAAGGGGCGGCAGTCGATGACGTAGTTGAGGCAGCGGTGTCCGTGGTTGAGGTCGACGATCTCTACGGCGTCGAGGTGCACATGACGTTTGATACCGAGGTACTGGAAGTCGTCGACTTGGACGACTCTGCCGAGGGCATACAGGTGGCGGATGGCGACCTGCTCAAGGTTGGATATGTCGTGCAGAACCAAGCGGACAACGTTGCCGGCACGATCGACTATGCCGTCTCACAGATGCCGCCCAGCACGGGTGTGACCGGGGCGGGCACGATAGTCCGCATTCAGTTCCGAGCTAGGGCAGCCGGCACGGCAGCTCTGCAGGTCAACAGTCTTGTGTTGGCCAGTTCCGAGGGGCACGCAATCCCCGCGTCTCCGGATCCAGGCGTTGCCGAGTTGACGATTGAGTGAAGCCTCACGTCGTGTACGCGTATAGCACGACGAAAAGCACAGGCTGCGGCACCGTCGCCGCAGCCTGTGCTATGATCGCCCCGAACGCTATTCGCGCACGTCGAGTTCAATGCTGCCAATCCCCGCCTGGATCCTAACCTCCAAGGTGACGTCCGACTCCCCAAAGGCATCGTTGACCCAGGCACTGCCCTGGCGGTAGAGCCCACTGGCGTCGACGTCGCCGATGCCGCGGCTCACCTCAACACGGACCCCAACGTCCCGAGGTAGGAGCAGCTCCGTCCTTCCCACGCCGCCCTGGATGTCGATGTCCGCGTTCCGATCCCAGGGGCCGTTCAGGTCGACCCTGGTCTCACCGGCGCCGATATTGAGATCGAAGCGGCTCAACGCCGGGTTGTTGCTCAGGTTGATCTCTGCGTCGCCTGCCCCAAGCCTGATGTCCAGGTCGGTGACCTCAAGTCCCGCGAGGTCGATATCCTGGCGTCCTGCGCCGCCCTCGATACGCATGTCGAGAGGCACGCCTTCGGCGAATCGCAGATCCCATTCATAGCGAACACGGCTGTTGATCGGAAGGTTGTTCGTGTTCGGCTGGCGCACCGTCAGCCGGCCCTCATCCTCGCTGACCTCGTAGGAAACCTCGGGCTCCCAGTCCGCGATGTTGTAGGTGAACTCGGCTTCCAACAGGTCCTGAGCACCACCATCAATCTCCAGCTCCCCGGCCCCCATGCTGATTGTGACGCGGACTTCCTCAGCCCCTTCAGCTTCAACGGTCACGGTCTCGCTCTCCAGGGGCCCTGTCTGCGCGGTCCCCACATCAATGCTGCTGAAGCTACAAGCGAGTAAGGTGAGCATCGCGGCGCCCGCAATAGCGATCTTCATCCATTTGCCCTGCATCGTTATCCTCCCGAGATCAAAGTGTCTTCTGACAAGTCGTCCTTGTGCTTGTTCCGGATAGCCAAGCCCCCTCTGGCAGAGGTGGGCCAAGGTCGTGTGCGTTTCTTGCATGCTGTCTTACGCGCTAGTGGGGCGAAAGTTGCACAGGCTACAGTCCGCTGAATAGGGCTATCGCATTTCATTTCAAGTCAGCCACAG
>JAFGNI010000106.1 GCA_016927095.1 Anaerolineae bacterium
CTAACGCCGCGAGACCGCCCAGCGCCGCACTGATCCATACCGGGCCGACCCCACCCATCACACCGGGCAGCAGTAGAGCCAGCACGCACCCCACGGCAGAGCCAGCCAGGTTGTACGCATAGATCGTGCCTACGCGGGAGCCCTGCCCCCCATCTGCGGGGCTCTGAGCGAACCGCAGACTGAGCACAGCACCACTGCAGAAGAAAGGAACCGCTAGCACAACGTAGTGCAGGCACAGAAGCAGCACTTGGCGCATATCCCAAGCGATGCTGAAGGAATCGAAGGGCAGCCAGTTGAAGACACCATAGGCAAAAAGGCAGGCGATCCCAAAGGCGAGGGCAAAGGGCGCCAGGGGGATATCCAGGGCTGCACCCGGCGAAGTCGGGGGGCTCGCGCTCGATGGCGAGTCCTCTACGGCAGGAGGGGAAGGAGCCGGCGCGGGCGGCGTCGTATCTGGATCAGGACGGCGCCGCCGGCTCAGGACGCGGAAGCCGCCACGCTCCGCTAATGCCAACCAGGTGCCGCTGGCGCCAAAGCCCAGCATCGCCAGACTGACGATCATGAAGGCGAAATGGTAGAACTGTGCGACAGAGAAAAGCCGCGTGAGCGTGATCTCGAAGAGCAGGGTTCCCACGGATAACAGGAAGACGCCGAAGTTGCGCCAGTGCCCGCGACCGAGGGTTCCAAGAGGCGACGTCCGCTCAGGGCCTGTGGCGGTCTGTGAAACGGTGGTGGCCTGATTGCGCTTCACGCTCCTGCCTCCATGACGCATACTCTGTTGTGATGGCCTGAACGGCCCACGCCGCTACTGCGGATGGCTCGGCAGCTCTAACAGAGCGAAGCGGTCTACGAAGAAGGAAAGCGCAGGTAGCCCCGGAGATCGACGACCTCGCCAGCTTTCGCCCAGGGCAGAGTGCCTAGCTCCGAGGGCAGAACGCCGGCGTCATAGCAGCGCTCCAACGCGCCCACAAGACCATCGACGTAGACAAGCACATCCTCATCCTGTTCCTGAAGCAGGATAACGTCCTCTGGGAAGTCGACGATATCGGCCATCGATTCCTGAGCGCCGTTAACAGCCAGGGTGTGGGACATCGCGGCATCGACGCCGCACGCCAGCGGAGCACCCGTGCGCACGGCATCCATCGCGTCCCAGAGCTTGGTCGCATCGTCTGCAAAGGGATTGCCATAGTCTTTCACGCGCCCGTCCTTGAACGTCGCGACAACGGTGTCGCCCCGATGTTCCGTCCCGCCGGTGACGCCATAGTGCACGACGGCGTCCTCGAACTCATAGATCAGGGTTGGGCCGATATTCTGATCAACGGGATGAGAGGTATAGAAGAGGACCTCCACATCGTCGTCAGTATGACAACGCAGCGCCGCGGTGTCGTAGTTCTCAATGTCGTTCGCCCGATAGAGCTCTGCCTGAACGTCGACAGGTCGCGCACTGGTCTCCCGCGTGGCTCCCAGAACGTAGAAGCAGTTGTGCAGATAGTGCGCCGTGGCGTTGTTGACAGGGCTGTCGAGCACCCAGCTTCCACCGCTCGTCTTCTTCCTGGCAGCCCAGGTATTGCGATGGTAGTAGGACTGCGTGCGAGGCCACAGGACCTTGGTGCGGAAACGCACCGGCTTGCCGAAGACACCGGCTATGATATCGGCCTTGAGCGCCTGCATGGTCGCGGCGTAAGACCACTGGTAGCCAATGGCCACAAACCTCTCCGCCGCCGCGTCGGCCTCGGCCATCTGCCGCGCTTCCTGAATCGTGGCTGCGACCGGCTTCTCGCAGAGGACGTTGGCGCCATGGGCCAGCGCCGTTCGGGTGAAGGGCAGGTGGAGATGAATTGGGGCGGCGATGATGACGAGATCGGCGGTATCGCGCGCGTAGAAGGCATCCAGATCCGGGTAAATCGGCACCCCGGTCGCCTCAAAGACCTCGAGGTAGCGGCAGCCCCGGGGATCCGGGTCGATACCGGCAACGAACTCAAAGGGCCCAGCAATCTCCTGCGCTTCCGGAGAGAAGAGACGGGCAAGGTAGAAGTTGCCGTAGCCGCCGAGGGCTACCATCGCGATCTTGACGTTGTCCACTAGACCTCCTCACGTTGGTAGACGCATTCACCGTTCACGAAGACCAGCTCTGCCACAGCGTGATACGTAAAGGGATGGGCGCTGAAGACGACCACGTCGGCGTCCTTGCCAACCTCCAGGCTGCCGACGCGATTGGCCACGCCGATGATCTCAGCCGCGTTGAGCGTGATCGCCTTGAAAGCCTCCTCTTCGGGCATGCCCTCGCGCGCCGCCAGCGCGGCGTTGATCGGCAGATACTGCACCGCCGAGGCGGCGTCAGTCTGAATGGCGACCTTGACGCCGGCGCGAGCCAGAACACCAGGATTCTTGTGATGTTTCGCCCGCAGTTCATACTTGGTCCGCCCGGTGAAGACAGGACCCGCGGTTACAGGGATCCCCTTGCTGGCAATCACTTCGGCCACGCGGTAGCCCTCCGTGACGTGCTCGAGCGTGATATCCAGGTTAAACTCCTCGGCGATGCGAATCGCGGTCAGGATGTCGTTGGCCTGGTGAGCGTGGATGCGAGCTTTCATCTCGCGCTTCAACACCGGCACCAGCGCCTCCAGCTTCAGATCGCGCGAGGGCGGCTTCGGCGGCTTGGGAGCTTTGCCATTGGCGTCGTTTTCCGCGCTCTCGCTCTCATACGCTGCCAGCTCTTCCTCATAGCGTTGCCATTGCGCGCTATACTCCTGCGCCTTGACCAGCGCCTCGCGCAGGACCGCGGCGTTACCCATCCGCGTCGAGGGCGACTTCTTCCGTCCCCCATAGACGCGTTTGGGGTTCTCACCGAGTGCCATCTTCATGCCGGCGGGCTCCAGAAGAACCATCTCGTCCACCGTGAGGCGGGGCACCGTCTTCAGGCAGGCCCACTGTCCCCCGATGAGATTGGCGCTGCCCGGCCCGGTCAACACCGTCGTCACGCCGGCAGCCAGCAGCTCCTCAAAGA
>JAFGNI010000107.1 GCA_016927095.1 Anaerolineae bacterium
CCAAACCGCCCCGTAATGTAATCCTCCGTCCGGCTGTTCGCCGGCGCGGTGAAGATCTGGTGACCGGAGCCCCACTCGATGAGCTCCCCTTGGAGGAAGAAGGCGGCCCAGTCGGCGATGCGGGCGGCCTGCTGGACGCTGTGGGGGACGATCAGGATGGTGATCTCGGGTTTCAGCTCCTGCAAGGTGCGCTCGACCTTGAAGGTGGAGATGGGATCGAGGCCGGAGGTAGGCTCATCGAGCATGATGACCTCGGGCTGGAGCGCCAGCGAACGGGCGATGCACAGCCGCTGCTGTTGGCCGCCGGAAAGATCGTAGGCGCTGTCGCCCAGCCGGTCGGCTACCTCCTCCCACAGGGCGGCCTGCTGCAGGGCACGCTCGCACGCGGCGTCCAGGCGGGGGCGGTCCTTGATGCCCGCCAGCCGCAGCCCGTAGACGACGTTGTCGTAGATGCTCATCGGCAGCGGGACCGGGCGTGCGAAGACGATGCCCAGCCGTCGCCGCAACCCGATGACGTCGATATCGCGGGCGAGTATGTCCTCGCCATCGACCTCGATCTTGCCCTCCTGCTTGGTCACATCCGTGAGGTCGTTGAGGCGGTTGAGCGTCCGTAGCAGCGTGCTCTTGCCGCCGCCGGCGGGCCCGAACAGGACGTTGATCTGGTTCTTGTAGATGTCGAGGCTGATGTCCTGGAGGCTCTCGGTGCCGTCGGAGTAGTGGACGGTCAGATGCTCGATGCGGATCTTGACGTCGGGACGGTCGCTGCCGGTGGCCATGCTTACCACACCCGCTGCTTGCGATAGTGCCGCCGGATAATCGTGGCGACGACGTTCAGGGAGAGGACGAAGACCAGGAGTACGAGCGCGGTGCCGTACTGGATCCGGATGGGCATGCCGGGCACCTGGGTGCTGATGACGAAGAGGTGGTAGGGCAGCGCCATCGTCTGGTCGAAGATGGACGATGGCAAGCGCGGCAGGAAGAAGGCCGCTGCGGTGAAGAGGATGGGCGCGGTCTCACCCGCGGCGCGCTCGATGCCCAGGATGACGCCGGTGATGATGCCCGGCAGTGCCTGCGGCAGCACGACGCGGCGGATGGTCTGCCAGCGCGTGCCGCCGAGGCTGGTGCTCACTAACCGGAAGGACTGGGGCACCGCACGCAGTGCCTCCTCAGCCGTGCTGATGATGACCGGCAGCGTCATAATGCCCAACGTCAGCGAGCCGGCGACGATGGAGGTGCCGAAGTTCAGGAAGATGACGAAGAGCCCCAGGCCGAAGAGCCCGAAGACGACCGACGGGATGCCGGCGAGATTGATGATGGCGATGCGGATGGCGCGCGTCGTGGCGTTGTCTTTCGCGTATTCCGAAAGGTAGATGGCGCCGCCAACGCCGATGGGCACGGCGATGATGGCGGTGCCCACCGTCAGCAACAGCGTGCCCACGATGGCGGGCAGCACGCCGCCTGCCTTCATGCCGTCGCGCGGCATCTCGGTGAGGAAGCTCCAGGAGATGGCGCCGGCGCCCTGGACGACGATGTAGCCGATGATGTAAAAGATGGGGACGATCACCGCAGCCGCAGCCAGGATGATGATGGCGAAGGCTAGGCGCTGCGCGTTTTGTCGAGACAGTTTCATGAGAGCATGCGCTCCGACCGTTGGGACGTCCGGAAGACAATAGCGGCTGCAGCCAGGTTGACGATGAAGGTGATGACGAAGAGCGTCAGGCCCACGGCGAAGAGCACGTGGTAATGGCTGCTGCCCTGCGCGACCTCGCCCATCTCGGCTGCGATGGTCGCCGTCATCGTGCGGGCGGGCATGAAGATGTCCAGTGGGCTACGTGGGAGGCGGGGGGCGTTTCCGGTGACCATCATCACGGTCATCGTCTCGCCAATGGCGCGCCCGATGCCCAGCATCAATGCTGTGACAATGCCGCTCTTGCCTGCCGGGAGCACGATGCGGGCGATGGTTTGCCAGCGCGTCATCCCCAGCGCCAGCCCGGCGTCGCGGTAGGTCTTGGGCACGGTGTCGAGGACGTCCTCGACGACGCTCACCACCGTAGGTAAGGCCATCCACGCCAGCAGGACCATTCCGGTGAAGGCCGTCAGACCCGTGGGGATGTTGAGCAGGACCCGGAAGAGCGGCGCAATGACGATCATGCCCATGAAGCCGATGACCACGGAGGGAATGCCGGCTAAGACCTCGACCACAGGTTTGAGGAACTCGCGCGCCCAATCGGGAATGATCTCCGCGATGAAGATGGCGGTAGCGACACCCAGGGGCAGCGCGATGAGGGCGGCTCCGAGCGTGATGAGCAACGAGCCGCCGATCAGCGGCATCAGGCCGAAGTAGTCCTCGATAGGGTACCAGCGCGTGCCCAGCAAGCTGCTGAGCGGGATCTCGACAAAGGCCGGGACCCCCTCGCGGATCAGGAAGACGAAGATCATGATGACCAGGACCACCGCGCTGATGCCGGTGACCTGGATGGCGCGCTCGATCAGGATCTCCCCGAGGTTTGGTCTGCGCTGGCGTTGCGTTGCAGTTGAAAGGTCCTGCATCGAGGTCGACAAGTTGGGATCGCTGGTCATGGGCTCTCCGCGATAGGCACAAACCCGAGCTCCCGCACGATGGTCTGCGCCTCGGGCTGGAGGATCCAGTTGAGATACTCGGCAATCGTGTCCGTAGGCTCACCGGCGGTGTACACATAGAGGTCCCGGGCGATGGGATATTGGCCGGTGTTGACGGTCTCGGCGCTGGGCTGCCAGAAGGGGCCCTCGGCGGTCAGGCCGACAGCAACGGTCTTCATGTCTTCGGTGACGTAGCCCAGCCCGTCGTAGCCGATGGCATTGGGGTTTTGTCGCACTTCGGCGCCGATGCCCTCTGATGAGGGCAGCAGCAAGGTATCCGTGGAGAAGAGCGTATCGCTGTCGCCGTCACCCAGGCGGATCACCGATTCCAGGAAGTAGACATGGGTGCCGGAGTTGGTCTCGCGCGACAGCCGCACGATCGGCCGGTCCTCGCCGCCGACTTCCTGCCAATCTGAGATCTTGCCGCTGAAGATGTCCGAAATCTGCTGCAGCGTCAGGGCGTCGACCGGGTTGCTGGGATGAATCACGATGGCAATGGCGTCGCGCGCGATCACGAACTCCACGGGCTCAATGCCGTTGGCCTGCGCCGCCTCCCGCTCCTCTGCCTTGATGGGTCGCGAGGCGTTGGCGATGTCGACGGTCCCGTTAATCAGCGCCGCGATGCCCGTGCCCGAACCGCCGCCAGTGACGGCGACAATGACGTCGGGTCGCACCACGTTGTGGTAGCGCTCGGCCCAGGCCAGCGCCAGGTTGACGATGGTGTCGGAGCCCTTGTTCTCAATGGTGGTTCCGCCGGTCGTGGTGCCCTCAGAGCCGGGACTTCCCGTGGGACGACAACCACTCGCGAGGAGGAGGGCGAGGCCCAGGCCCGCGAGCAAGATTTTCACGCTAGTGCGATGTCTCCTTGTCTGTCTCACGGGAAGTCATTCTACCCTCAACCCCCGAGACCGCAAGGGACTGTTAATAGGCCGTTAACCGGCGGATAACGGGGGGTTAACGCCGGTTGACAGAGGGCGGGGCCGACCTATACTTGCGCCGGATGTCGCGTCGGATCAGGGCTTCTAGGCCCTGACAGGGTTGGCAGCGCGTGGCTGGGCTGGACCCAGCGGGAATGGAGGGCGATGGACGGCGTATCCTCAAGCAAGATCGAGGTCGAACATCTCGACTTCTACTACGGCGATAAGCAGGCGTTGTTCGACATCTCGCTGAACGTGGACGAGAAGATGATCACGGCCCTCATTGGCCCGTCAGGATGCGGCAAGTCGACGTTTTTGCGCTGCCTGAACCGGATGAATGATGAGATCAAGGATACCCGGCTGGAGGGCAGTGTACGC
>JAFGNI010000645.1 GCA_016927095.1 Anaerolineae bacterium
GCGAAGGCCACCTTCCACACTACCAAGTTCCGGCTCCACCATGCTGTGGGGCGAGATGTGATCGACTTCGATGGTCGCGTGTACACCCTGAGCCCTAGTCTCGATGCGTGGTTTGACGTTGCCGCATTCCGTGAGAGGCTTGAGGTCTGGCGATCGACCCAGAATGTGAATGTGTTGGCCGAGGCGGTCGCTCTGTACGAAGGTGACTTCCTCAGCGACTGCTACATGGACTGGTGCATTGCGGAGCGCGAGGCACTGCATATGCGATGCCTCGAGGCCCTGGAGACGCTGGCAGAGCGACTGCTAGCACGTCGCCAGTATCGACGTGCAGTGCGGGCCCTGCGCCAGGCGCTGGCGCTTGAGCCGGCTAGGGAGACGTTTCACCAGCAACTCATGCGTGCGTATGCCTTGTCCGGACAGAGGAGCCGGGCGCTGGCCCAGTACGAGCGTTGTCGAACAGATCTGGATCGGGAGCTGGACGCCGCTCCCTCCCACACCACAGAGGAGCTCTATGGAAGAATTCTGAACGAGGCACCACTAGACTAGTTACCGTCTGACTTCATCACCGGCCCGATCCTCTTTCTGTCAGCTTCTGCCATCCCTCCTTCCACGTGTGCGACACCGGTCGTGCACAGGTTTCGCTACTTCGCACTCTAGGCATCCCGATCCTGGTCAACGCCTGCCGCGCCTATTCATACGGAGTTCCGCAGACTTCTGGGGAATTCCCTGGATTTGTCCGTCTCGTTACCGCTACGTTTACCGTTTCGTAACCGGTCACAACTACGATGTGGACAGTTATCAAGAACAACATTTCTCACAATCAGTTCAACAGGGGGAGAAGCAATGAACGCACGGATGCAGTTGATGTTGGTCAAGATGAATGATCCTCGGACGATTCGGGTTATCTTGGTGGGTCTGGCCATCGGTTTGGCTGCTGCAGCCCAGGCCATGCCGTTTGGCGTGCAGGCTGTCCTAGCCGGCCCCGCAACCGGCGGTGGCGGCTGCTCGGGCGGGTAACCTTCATCCGAACGTACGCATCGCGAGGGCTTGCTACAAGGCATTCGCCCTCGTATCGGAGAGGCTGAGTGCAGGCGCGGTGACTCCGGTCGAGTCGCCCGCCGGCATCAGGAAAGGCGAGGTGCGGCATAGGGGGTCTAGCACGCGGGAGTCAGGCGAGACCCTATGCCGCGTCCCGCACTGCAAATACCGGCTTAGCAGCGTCTGGGAGGTAGTTCCATGTCAGAGATGGCCCTGCGAGATCTGATCGCCCACGCCGTGGTCGACACCAAGATGTGCACCAGGTTGCTGAATGAGGAAAGAGGCCACGTGTTGTCGCAGTTTGAGCTTAGCGAGACGGAGCGTCTGGCACTAGAGCAGATTAGAGCCCGCTCACTGCAGGCGTTCGCCGCGCAGCTCGAGGACTGGATGCAGTCGCAGCCATACGCGGGCTTTGGCGCGAAGTTATCGATCTAGAGCACCGTTCATACAGCTGTGGGCTGATCCGGAGCAGGCAGTTCTTGTCTGCTCCGGATCAGCCCCCCTAGGAAGACTTCCATGCCCATCCAATACATCGTTCTCGACCACGGAATGCTAGTCTACGCTCGCGCCCACGGAACGTTGACCAGGGAGGACTTGCTCGCGCACGAGAGGAATGTCCTGCAGGACAAGTGCATCAGTCGCGGGTACAAGCAGTTGCTGGACTGCCGCTGGGTCAAGGAAGACCTCGTCGACAGTGGCGTGGTGGCCGCGCTCACCGAACTGCATGCGCAACACAAGTCGCGCATCAATGGCTCACGCTACGCTATCGTCACGCACAACGCAGCCTGGTTCCAGGTTGGGTCCCAGTACGACTGCGACCATTTCGGCATGACTATGATCGTCTTCAACGATCCCAGCACCGCCTGCATCTGGTTGGGTGTTGACTACCGGGACATCGCGCAATACGGCTGGTTCGACGTCTCCCTAGCAACACCCAGGCGCTCCTGGGTGGCCCGCGTGTCGACGATCTAGCGCCCTGCCCGTCTGTCGAGTTCGTCGCGGTCCAGTAGCACAATCCGTCCCCGTTCCATCCGGATCAGGCCATCTTCCTCGAGCGATCTGAGCGCGCGTCCCACGACATCACGCACCGTCCCCAGATGCACCGCGATGTCCTGTTGTGTCCACCGGTGGGGGACGCGGGTCGCAGGCTCGCCTCCACCACCGGGCGCGAGGGTCGCCACTGTGGCTGCGTCCGCTTGTTTCAGAAGAAACCTGATGAGGCGCTGTTGCACGGTGTAGAGCGCCAGGCTCTCAACAAGCCCCGTCAAGTGGACCAAACGGTCCGCAAAATCGCGGAGCATTGCCATCGAGAGATCCCGATGGGAGAGAACGAGCCCAAGGAAGTCATCTTTCTCAATCATCAACAGCGCGACATCGGAGATGGCGACGGCACTTGCTTGTGCCCTACCATTGTCCTGGAAAGGGGGAACGGTGTTGAAGGCCTGACCGGCTACCAACTGAACGAGAACCTGTTCTCTTCCCTCAGGCGACATTCTATAAATCCGAACCTGCCCCTCCAAGACAAAATAGGCGGCCTCACAGGGATCATCTTCGTAGACGATGTGTTGGTCCGCTGCGTAGCGGCGTGTGATCGCACGGTGCGAGATTGCCTCTAATGTGGCGTCTGACAGGGTGTTGAAGAGGCCAATGGTATGGAGTTTGGAAACGGCTATGCGATCGACGGATTCGGCCGGCCAACGGGACATCGTCTACTCATTCTCCCCGAGCACCGCAATTGGGCCCATCAGGCCGAAGTTGGCGAAGACCATCGGGGCCAGAATGGGCGCCTGCCGCAGGAGTCGCTCGACGATGAGACTGCGACCGGGGCCCAGATCGTAGAGCAGGTGCAGCACGAGGCCCATTGGCCCTACGAGAACGAGCACGATCATCGTGAGCGTATAGATGATGATGTCGCCACGGTGGAGATCCTTGAGACTGCCGGCTGTGAGAGCGGCAATGGTACCGAATATCCCCGTGATGACCGGGATCCATAGCCAGGGATTCTCGAAACCCGTTCTGAGGTGGTCGATCGTGCTGCTGACGGCTGCGATCAAGATACCCAGGCTGGTGAGGAGCATATACGCCCTTCGCTTTGTTTGCGTGTCCAAATCGGTCAGGGTGACGAGTCCAAGCACGCCGATGAGTGCAAAAGACGGTGGTGCCAGTAAGGGCAGTCCCCAGACGAGTTGTCGGAGGCCGAACCGCATCCCCGCCGGTGCCGTTAGCCGCATAGATCTATCAAGATGTAGGTAGGTGCCTGCTACCCCGACGACGATACTGAGGATCAGGACGAAGGCCAGTAGCGGTGAAGCCCAGCGCCGACGTCTAATTCGGGCAAAATGCCCTATGACGACTAGGGTTGCTGCGATGGGACCAAAAACCATCGGTACCCATTCGCCGGGAAGCAACGTGCCATTGCTGACGTGGGCCAGGCTGGTCTCAACGCCGAGCAGCAGCAGGTTCAGCGCGATGAAGAGCTGATAGGCTTGGTCAAGCGAGACAGCGTACCATCTGCCTTCCCAAGGGAGCCTACGCAGCACCGGAAACGCCTCGGCGATCA
>JAFGNI010000646.1 GCA_016927095.1 Anaerolineae bacterium
GTGGTGGTCCAGGTCAGGCCGCCATCGAAGGAGCGGCGCTGGTAGAGGTTATAGTGGTCGTTGCCGACGCTGTTGGCCTTCCAGTTGGGCGCCCAGGCGTAGATGGCCATGATGAAGTCGCCGTCGATGAAGCCGCGGTGGCCCTTGGCGACATCCCACGGGTTCTCCCACGACTCGTCATCCAGGTTGTCCACATCTTGGTCCCAGGTGGTCACCTTGGGGAACGACACGCCGCCGTCATAGGGGAACTCCCCGCAGTCGCCGCCGTTGCAGAAAGCATAGACGCCCGAGATGTTGGTGCCGGTGCTGGTGCAGTAGCCCTCCAGGTAGCGGGGATTGGAGCCGTCGGTGAACTCCCAGGTGTCGCAGCGCAGGTTCTGGTAGGCGTAGGGGTTGTAGCCCTCGGGGAAACACTGTTCCACAGTCGTCGTATCATCATCCAGTTGGCAGTCAAAAGCCAGGTCCATATCTGCCACGGGGAAGCGCAGGAAGATGTCCGCCGGACCGCCCTGGTTGAGGATGCCCTGCTTGACGATCAGCACCGCTGAGACGCCCCTAGACCCGATTTGGTGCGGCGCCTGCGACATATGCGAGAAGCGCCGGGCGATCTCAGTATTGTAGAACTCCAGGCCTGTGACCTCATCCTCGAGCATGTCGAAGAGCTCACCTGTCAGGGGATCCTTGGCAGGCCAGTTGAGCATGCCGCCCTGCTGGACGAAGCTCGGGTTGAGCAGGTCGAAGGAATAGTACATCATGTTCTTGCCGATCTCGATAGGATCGCTGGTCTGGTTATCTGGATCTTCCAGGAGGTAGCCCAGCGCTTTGGACTCCTCAGCGCCCATGATGACGATGCCGCTGTCGTACCAGGTAGTATCGGTCAGGGTTTCCGTATCACTGATGTAGGCGCTGTTGTAGGGCTGCACATTGACGCGTGGGCGTGAGGCGCCCACCCGTCCACCCATGGGCCTGCCATCTTCAGCCAAGCAGAGCTCGATTGACCCGCTGTCAGTCTCCCAGGTGTAGGAATCTGCGCAGAAGGTGGAGTCGGTGGACTGTGCAAAATCGGGCAGGACGCCATCCATGTCGCCCAGCTCGGTCAACCATGGGTTCTCATCGTCAAAGTTGACGTAGCAGTAAGCCGGGCTTTTGTCGTTGGCCATGCACTTGGCATTGTCGGTGAGCCGCATCGGCACCGCCATCGGGACCACATAGGTGGGTTGTCCGTCAAGCGTCCCGGCATCAACCTGGGCGACGAAGTCAGCAAGCGGGATCGCCTCTGTGAGGGTAGGCGTTTCCCCCTTGTCAACCACCAGGTCAAAGTGCTCCATCGAGATGAAGGAGTACCAGAGGTCAGTGTCCTGCCAAACCACGGCGCCGGACCAGCCTTCGCCGGGGCCGAGGCCGAGGCCCGGGCGCAGTCCTTTGGGATCTTCCTGCCAGGTCATCATGAAGCCCGAGTGTTCGTCACCGTTCATCTCCAACCGGTTTGCATCCCGTTCCCCGGAGGTGAGGCGTTCGGCCTCCAACCAGACGATCTCGTAGCCGGGCGTCTCGTCAGCCGTCAGCGTCGTGGGCAGCAGCTGCCCGCGCGCGGCCCAGACGCAGGAGTAGGGGATCTCTCCGACTTCCGGGAAGCCCTGCTCGGTGTAGTCCACCGAGCCCTGTTTGCCGTTGACGCCCCAGATGTCGTGGACGTAGAGGTCGGGTAGGCCGTAGGCCTCCTGCAGGGCGACGATGTCCTCCGCCTGGAAGCGGTAGAGGGGATTACCCTCATCGCAGTAGCGGCTGATCCAGCCGACCAGAACCTTGTCATCGGCGATGGCGAAGGTCATGTTGTGGGCGTCACCCGGGAAGGGCTCACCGTTTTCTAGGTAGAAGGAGGAGAGGTGCGCAGAGTTGGAGAGGTTGGTAGCCTTCCATGTGTGCCCATCGTCCAGCGAGTAGGAGGCGTAGGCATCGTGGGAGCCGATACCCGCTCCGCCGCTCAGGATGGCGTAGGTGTCGACCTCGCCCTCCTCGTCATGCGGCAGCTCGTCGATGTAGACCGCGACGAGGGGTTTGGCGTAGCCTCGTGTCTCGGTTAGTACCTTGGTTTCGCCATCGCCGGCGTAGTCTGTATAGTACTTCGTCGCCTCGTCTTCACCTTCGACGAGGAGCCTGCCATTGGCATTCTGCATGGGGACATAGAAATTCATCATCGCCATGTTCGCGCGCTCAGTCTCTAGGTCCGGCGTGCCCGAGACGTTCTTCACGAACGTGGCGCCGTCATCGGCCATCACGATGCCGGTGGTGAGCATCGCCACCGCCAGCGCGGCCCAAACCAGTGCTCTCAATCGCTTCGTCATCGTTCTTACCTCCCGTAGATCGTGTGGGAACTTCCGTGCCAAGGTCATATGCAGCTAGTCCCCGCCGTGCGGGGCGGGCTGAGATAGAAGGACCGCTTCACCCGTGGGGAGTGATAGCGGCGTGGGGCCGGCGTCCGAATGGATGTGGCTGCGGATGATGGCCTGCAAGTCGCCCTGGCTCTGGGCCAGGTAGTGGGTGCAGGCCAGGCTGACGGCGATGTTACCGTTGATGTCGACGCCGAGGAGGGGTACACCGGCGTGTGACCTTAGGAATGGAACGATGCTGTGAAAACAGGGGGCATTGAGGTCGAAGATGATCATCGCAGGGCTGATGGCCCGGAGTCTCTCGGCTATCTCGGGGTGCGCGGAACGTAGCCGGAGCACGCTGAAGCCCTGATCCCCGGCCAGGCCGGCTTCGACGCTGTCCAGGATCAGGGAATCGCCGAAGAGCACCACGAGGGGATCTACGCTCATAATGGCGTAACCTGCCTTCGCTGTGACACACCGGTGGTTTCGGATCTACCCAGAGAAACGACTGCATTCCGGTTCTTGTTCACACGGGTTTCTCCTTCGCTTGGTAGGGAGACATGGGCCGCTCAATCTGCCTCTAGGATAGCAGGAGGAGGCCCTTGTTCTCAATCGCTCATTTGTGGCCTGAGGTATGAAAAAAGAGTGATCTCGAAGATCACTCTTTTGGTTAGAAGACTTAACTCGTTGTGGTTAGATACCTAGTTCTTGTACGGATTTTGACCTAATTATTGTCCGTAGAGTCAAACCTTAGTGTCCGGCTGCCTGGCGAGAGCGGCCTTAGCCGGTGACCGGCGCGCGTGTCCTGGGTATCAGGCCCTCGCGCCGGGCATAGAGCGCTGCTTCGTGTCGGTGGCTCACCTGGAGTTTCGCTAGGATGTTGCGAACGTGGGTCTTCACCGTGTGGATGCTGATGTGTAGGCGATCCGCGATCTCCTGATCGGTGTGGCCCTCGGCGACCAGCCCCAGGACCTCTTGCTCGCGCGGCGTGAGGGCCATCTCCGCGTCGCTCGCGGTCCGGGATTGGTGGCTGAGGCGCCGGAACTCCTCGAGCATACGTCCCCCCAAGGCCGGTGTGATGGCAGCTTGCCCCTTGACCGCTTGTCGGAGCATCTCGACGAGGTCCCAGGAGCGGATATTCTTGAGGAGATAACCCTGTGCGCCGCTCTTGATCGCCTCAAAGAGATGATCGTCCTCGTCGCGCACGGTGAGCATCACGATGGTGATCTTGGGCATGGCTTCTTTGATCCGGCGGGTGGCCTCCACGCCATCGCAACCGGGCATGCCTACGTCCATCAGGATGAGATCGGGGTCGAGTTCGCGGGACATGACGAAGGCCTCGAGGCCGTCCCCCGCCTCGCCGACGACCTCAAAGTCGGGTTGGCCGTTGAGGATGTTGGCGAGGCCCTCGCGGAAGAGCTGGTGGTCGTCTGCCAATAGGACGCGGGTGGTCATGGTGTGCTCCTCTGGTTGTTGTCATGGGGCCGGGCACCGGGGTTGTCCCCTTGCGGTGCCACGGCGGGTGCTGTCGGTGGAGAAGCCGTTGATGAGCGAGGCCAGCGCAAGATGATTTGCGTGCCTTTCCTGGGCTGGGAGGTGACGTCAAGGGAGCCAGCCAGACGTGCGGCCCTGGCTCGCATAATGCTCAGGCCGAAGTGCCCTTCAGGAGACGATGCGGTGGCATCGGGCAGGAAGCCACAGCCGTCGTCCGCTACCGTCATCGCCAGGGTGCCATCGTAGGTAGTCAGCGAGATCACGATCTCGCCTGCCTGCGCGTGGCGTTGGGCGTTGACGATCGCCTCTTGTAGGATGCGCTCGATTTGCTGCCGTTCGTCTGGCGTGACGTAGTAGGGATCGGACATCGTGGTCCGGAAGACCAACGGTGTCTCTGCGGCGAGCCGGGAAGCGACGATGGTCTCGTCGATGAGGGACTGCAACGACTTGGGTGGCTCCGGCTTGGCCTGTAGGCTCGAGATCAGCCTGCGGAGTTCCGTGGATGTGCCATCCAGTGTCTCGCGAATGTCCTCGCCGACCGCCAGAGCCTGCGCGCTGTTGCCGTTGTCGATCTGGCCCATCATGGTATCAATCTGGTGCCCGATGTAGCTGATGGTCTGGGCGAGGCCGTCGTGCACGTCTGCTGCGATACACTGGCGCTCCTCCAGAGCAGCTGCGTTCTCCGCCTCTTGGTAGAGGCGGGCATTTTCCAGGGCGATACCGATCTGCTGTCCGATCGCTGTTAGCATGCTGAGGTCGCGGAAAGGGCCGTGACCGTTGCCACGCGTTAAGAGGCTCATCGCGCCGAGTGCCCGTCCCTTGACGGTAAGTGGGATACCGATCATCTCTTCCGACGATGGGGCTGATTGTGTTTGATCATCGTCGTTGCTCCGGCGCGAGATGGCCTGGACGGCAGGGGCCATCGTTTCCACCGCGGCCTTGGCCACCTCGAGGCACTGAGACGGCAAGGCTTGCGCCTCGCATCCATGCGCCAGGTGGAGCTCGAGTTCCAAGGCCGATTTGGCACCGCTGCACAGGAAGATGCAGCCCGCATCAACGTCTAGGGCGCTCAGGACCGTCTTAAGGGCTGTGGAAAGCAGCACATCAAGCTCGAGCGATTGGCTGACCGTGGCTGCGATGGCGTTCTGCGTTGCCAGCTCGGCGTTCTGGCGGATGATCTCCAACTCGGCCTGCTTCCGCTCGCTGATGTCCTGGAAGACCACCACCGCGCCCGTCAGCTTACCCCCTTCGAAGATGGGGGTGCTGATGTAGCGCGCCGGGAAAGCCGTGCCATCCTTGCGCCAGAAGATCTGGTCGTCACCCTCCGTGACCATGCCCGTCTTGTAGCCGGTGTGCAGCGGGCATGCGGACTCCGGGTAGGGTGTGCCGTCGGCATAGGAGTGGTGCCAGGTAGCGTGGCTGGGCTTGCCGATGAGTTCAGAGAGCTTGTAGCCCAGCATGTCGGCAGCTGCACGGTTGACGAAGGTGTGTCTGCCCTCGAGATCCACACCGAAGATGCCTTCACCTGCGGATTCCAGGATCAAGGCATGGTGGCGGCTGAGCCGTGCGAGCGCAGTCTCGGCCTTCTCACGCTCGACGATTTCCTGAGTGAGCCTCCGGTTGGTGAGGGTCAGCTCCCGCGTCCGCACCGAGACAAGCCCCTCCAGATTCTCGCGATAGGTCTGCAGTTCGGCGTCAACCCGCCGCTTTTCCAACGACTGCTCCCGGAGGTAGACAAAGCCTAGTAGAGGCATCGCAAGGATGTGAAATGTGTTGCCGATTGGGCACGCGTAGGTGGCATAGGCCTTGTTTGTTGCGATGTTGAGGATCATGATGGCTTCACTGATCAGGAAGCAGAGCATCGCAAGGACGACGGTGTTGCGCAGCCAACCCCGCGCCTGCCAGAGGATGACGATCGCACCGCAAATCAACAGGACGCTGCCAGTGTGAAAGAGCCAGGCAGGCCAGGTCTCGTGAAAGGTGACGCCGGGATGCGTGATGAGATATTGCGTCCACCAGCGGGTTGTCACGGCATAGCTGATGATTGCCGCGACGACAACGACGCCTATGTACCGCACAGCCAGCCTGCGGTTCTGCAGGAGGTAGCCGATGAAGGAGCCCGCGATCACGCCCACTGCCAGCATCGCTAGAGCGTGTTCGAGGGGTTCTGCCTTCAGGAAGGTCGCGCTGTCGGGCCCGCCGCCGTGCATCAGCCGGCTGGAGACGTGGAGGAACATCAGGGACTCTCGCAGAAAGCCCAGGCCAAAACCGAGGAGCAACCAGCGCTCCCTGCGGCTGTGGGTCTCCCTCTGGCGACTCCATGCGATGAGGAAGAGCCCTGCGAGGCAGACAGCCGGCACGCCAAAGCGCATCAGGTTGTTCTCAACCAGGCCTGGTCCACCTGCGAACTGCTGTAGCACCAGGTAGACGTAGTCCAGAAAGCCGCTCAGTTCGGGACCCGGGTCGTGCACGCTTTACGTCCTTAATGGGTACATCACTGTTATCTTGCCTCGAAGAGCCTTGCTGCCATGTTCAGATCCTAGTGTTGCCTAAGTGTTAAGGGAAGATGTACCTTGTGCGGCAGTGGCCGAGCGTCGGTGCCAAGATAGAGGAAGGCTTTTCCGCACTGTTGACCATCGATCTTGAAGCCTGGCGCACCTACCAGGACATCATCGAGACCGTCGCTGTTTATGTCACCGGCGGTACCTACACTGCTACCGAAATCAGTCACTGCCTGGCCCTCCTCTAGGCGCCAAGCCCAATAGTCGCCGATCCCCGACGCTGATCCCAAGAAGATCAGGGCGGGCTCCGACAAGTCATTCGCCTGACCAACCTCGTCCATGCCATACGATGGGGCCCCTACGATCAAGTCCCCGTAGCCATCGCCGTTCACGTCGCCGGCGGAGGATAGCGCAGTGCCGAATCGCGCGAAGGCCTGCGACAACTTGAAGGACCAGTTTGATGAAGGACTTAGGCCTTGGTCTGAGCCGTGGAAAACGCGCACGAGTCCCTGATCCGCAAACTTGCCATCATAGTAGGGTGCGCTCATCGCAATGTCTTTAAGCTTGTCACCGTTGACATCGCCGACAGAGTTGACTGCCCGACCATACAGTGCATCTTCCTGACCGCCAAAGTCCTGCCACGCGACTGTCGTGTTGATCGCGCCGGTGGCTCCGTGGTAGAGAAAGACGGCGCCCTCATTGATCAACGTGTTGTCGTAGTTCGGAGCACCAATCGCGACGTCGGCGAATCCATCACCGTTGACGTCACCCACACCAGAGACCGCTTCGCCAAACCGTGCACCCTTCTGGCCGATACTCAGCGTCTCCATCGTCTGCGTGATTGGCCCCGTTGGACCTCCGTAGAAGACAAAGGCGGCGCCGCCGAGAGCATCAGGTTCATAGGCCGGCGCGCCGACGATAATATCGTCCCAGTCGTCGCCGTTAAGGTTTCCAGCAAAGCTGACGGCTTGTCCCAGTCTTGACTCCTTCTGAGCGCCTGCAAAGGTCCAGTCCGGACTCGTACTCAGGCCAGTCTCCGATCCGTAGTAGAGGAATACTGCGCCGTATTTCCCGTTCTGTCCGGCCGGCTTGTAACCCGGAGCCCCCACGAGCACGTCGGCAATGCCATCGTTGTTCATATCTTCGCCCCCAGCAATGGCGTAACCGAACTCCGCGCCGTTCTCGCCCCAGGACAGAATCTGATCGGGGTCGCCCTCGCTGGGCAGTCCTGACGGCGACCCGTAGAAGACAAAGACGACGCCCTCACTGGTGGCGGAGGTTGCCGGGCTCGTCCCGTTCGGTGCGCCGATGAGGAGGTCCTGAATGCCGTCGCCATTGACATCGCCGGCACCGGTCACGGCTGCCCCCAATTTGCTCCCGGTCTGACCACTGCCATAGGTCCAAGCCAGAGGGGGCACGAGCGTATCGGCGGACGCAGTGCCAAGGGCAAGGCAAAGGGGAAAGAGGGCCAGCAGGCTGGCCAACCATGCTACGCGTATGCGGAGGGAGAACCGTCGGATCATAGGTGTATAGGTCCACAGTATATGGCGTACCACGATGTGGAACGCCCAGGCAGGGTGTGATGTGATCTGCGGTCTCGACGCCAGCCTCACTCTGAGATGGCGTGGCCTGAAAGGGTCAAACTGATTGATCCGTAACCCTCAGTGTCTCAATTATAGCTGACAGAAGGGGACGTCGTCAAGGTCTGAGGTCAGATTTTGGGCAGCAACAGACGCTTCCGCGAGGGTACGGAAGTACTAGAGGCTATGGAGGGCGATGCCGCGCCTTAGTCGGCCGACGCGCCGCCTGTCGCGGCAGGTTGGGTCTCGGTCTCCGTGATGATGTCGATCACGGTGGTTAGGTCCTCGACGGATCTGACGTTGAA
>JAFGNI010000647.1 GCA_016927095.1 Anaerolineae bacterium
GGTTGCGGGGGCGGATCGCAGCAGCCGGACTGGCGCTGTTGCTCCTGTGGCTCGCGGTCGGGATGGCTCGTGTCGCGCCACACTATCTGAGTTACTTCAACGAGATTGCGGGAGGGCCGAATTCGGGATGGCAGTTCCTTGCCGACTCAAACACTGATTGGGGACAGACGTTCGGCACCTTGGCCGACTACCAGAGCGAATCCGGCCTGGGCACGGTCAAGCTGTCGGCCTTCACCTTCTATGACCCCGCCGCTTATGGCGTGGACTACGATCCCATTGCGCCTATGACCGGTGCTCCGACCGTACTCCGCCGGCGGTTCAACCCTGAGGCGGGCGCATACGCCATCAGCGCAACCACGCTGGATGGCGTGCCGCTTGCGTATCCGGCGACGTTTGACTGGTTCAGGCATCGCAAGCCCTTCGCGCAGATCGGTCACGTGATGCTCTTGTATGACGTCTCGCCGCTGCAGGGGACGTGGCTCGCTCAGTGTAGCACGCCGGTTGCACCGCTCACGGCGGAGGCCGCGGCGGAGGGCTTTGGCGTCGACGGGCTGCGCTCCGTCACTTTCGACTGTGAGCAGAGCTGGGTGCTGCCCGGCGATGCGTCGGGTACAGGATGGTATGCCCGGGCCATCGAGGAGCAGACGCGGCTACGATGGCCACGCGAGGATCTCGTGAGGGCCGATCTGCTCCCCGCATGGGTGGCGTCGTGGTCGCCGGTGGGGCTGGTCGTCAACTATGTGCAGGGGCGTAGCGGGGCGCTGCCCGCGTTCGCGCTCTGGGCGTGCGATGCATGCGAGGCCCTCGCGCCCAAAGCCACCGCGGATCTGCAGGGACTACTTGTCTTCCAGGGGTTTGTCGCACCGGCGTCCGCAGATAACGGCACGACGATTGACGTGCTGACCACCTGGCGGATCCTGGCGACGCCGGAGCGACCCGTATCGCTGATGCTGCATCTACGCGGCGTCGATGGCGTACCCATCGCCATCGGTGATGGACTGGGCTACCCCATCGAGCAGTGGCGTGCAGGCGACTGGCTGGTGCAGCGACACCGGCTGGCGATCCCCGCAGGCGTTGCCGGCGACTACACGCTGCACACGGGAGCGTACTGGCTAGATACGCTGGTCCCGCTGCGGGGAGAAACACCGACAGTCGCGTTGGTGATCGAGTAGGTCGCCCGGGCTGCTTACGTCAACGCGGGACGCGACGCCCGAAGATGAAGCCAAGTCCCACACCGCCGATTAACACAGCTATCAGCCACAGGGCGGACGGTCCTTCCGGTCGTGTGAGGGCAGCCGCCTCCGCAGCAGTTTCGGCTCCCGTTAGGGGAAGTTCGGTGGCTGCGGGCACCGCCGACGCCGTAAGGGTCGGCGTGGGTAGTGCCTCCGTCGCGGTAGGGGTAGGCATCGGGGTGCCCGTCGGCAATGGAGTCGCCGCCAGAGGCGCAGGTGTCTCCGTGACCGCAGGGATCGAGATGACGATCTCCTGCCCGACATCGACTACGTTGGGATCGACCAAGTCGTTGAGTGCCAGGATCTGGTCCACTGTAAGCCCGTGCTCAACAGCGATCGCACCCAATGAGTCTCCCTCTCGGACAACGTAGACGATCGCGCCATCAGGTCGCGGCGTTGAGGTTGGAGGTAGCGTACTTGTGGCCACCGGTGTCGCAGTGGGCAGCGATGGGTCGAGAGTGGCGGTAGGCGTCGGAGACGGGAGCGCCGTTGCCAACGGCGCAGCCAGCTCGTCGAGCGCTATCAGGCTTCCGGAATCGATGTATACGTCGTTGGCCATGCGGAACACAGAGTCGAACCAATCGGCGTAGGAGTGGGTGAAGACGGTCACGGTGCCGGCCTGGGCTATGGCATCAACTGAGAAGAGCGTCCACTGGTCATACGCATCGATCTCCGCAGACCACACAATGTTGGGAGACCACGGGTTCGTGCCGCCGTAAGGATCGATGCCCACGCGGGTGTGCATTGGTGACGGGCTATTCGACATCGCGCCTGTTGGGCAGACGTTCCACTCGTCACCAGCCATGCAGCTCCACGTCTGCATGTAGATCGAGAATCGGAGTGCGGTTCCTGACACTATGCCTGTGACCTGCTGGTAGAGCCCGGCGATGTGCTGTCCGCCGAACGTGAAATACTTCTGAGCCAGAAACCCATCATGAACCCGGTACGCGTATTCCGCGCTCTTTACGTCGCGGAACTCAGGGCGCTTCCAGTAGGTAGGCGCCGTCACGCCTTCCGGGGCTACATCGACATAGAAAGCGTGCCACCCGGGGCATACCTGAACCTCGGGGATACCGTCCTGGAATGGCCACGACGCATTCGGATCCCATGCCTCGAAGTCGCCGTTGATCAGTAGGTTCGTCGGGCCCAGTTGCGCCGCGACGCGGTTCTGGGGCAGATAGGACCCAACGACAACCGTCACAAGTATGATGGCAACTACTGCGATGCGTGTAGACGTTGGCATAGCGCTGCAACCTTTCAGATAAACAGACGTCAGACACCACTGACGCACGGGGCACCAGTGTCCATAGCTAGATGGCAGATCCTACTCCACTTGACGGCTCAGTCTACCACATAGAACACCAAGCAACGAAGCCGGTCCGAGTGCGGAACCGGATGTCAAGCAAACGACTGACTCCGCCCACACGCGCAACTCAGGGGGCCGCCTCCAGATTGCTGTTGGCCTGGCGCCTGGTTATGCACGTTCGCTGAAGTCGCTCGAGACAGGTACTGGTTCGCGATCTCGATTCAGGGAGCAAACCGGGTGTCTAAGCTGCTGTCTGAGCTTCCAGACGGAGCCGCCACCAGAGTTCCTGGCGTCGCAACGAGCACCTGCAGCGCCCCGCTGGTCTCGGTTGTGCACGCCGTCCCTGTGGGCCTGCGGGACAGGGCGGTGAAGTCGACCACGTCGCCGACCTGAATGCCCGGAATGCTCAATGCGTGGTGCAGCACCGGCGTGAGGTCGAGCGGGTATTGTCGCGTGGCGGCGATCAAGGGGAAGTACATGGTATGGGACAGCTCAACGGTGCTCGTGATGGGTGCGCGCGTGACATCGTAGAGGACCTGCGACGATGCCGGTGTGTCGGTGTCCCACTCGATCGTGAGCCGTCCATCGCTGAAGGTAGTTGACACGTTCTTGATGAACCCCGACGGCGAGGGGGACGTGGGGTCGGGTAGCTGGTTATTCGGGAAGGGCACCTGGACGAGCGATCCATCGTCCCAGTATGTCGAGTAGAAGAGGGGCTGGGGTGCGACGCCCGGATCGGGTGCTGCGTAGAGGATGGCCGTAACCCGGCTGCCAGCCGCCTCGGCCGTTACCGACAGCCTCTCCCACGTTGAGAGTTGGGTTTGCTCTGCCGACCAGACCGTCTGCGCGGGCAGGCCGATGATATCACCTACGTCGGCATTGGGTGTAAGCTGCGTGCCTGTGGGGTCAAGTCCGAGCCTGGTGTGAGCCAGCGCCCCGGTCTTTGAGTCCTGGCGTGCGTACATCGACAGCTGGTACACGACACAGGGCGTAACGTCGACGACCTGGTAGAGTCCGGCCGTGTACTGCGCGCCCCAGCTGTGGTACCTCTGGGCCCGCTCACCCTCGATGAGGTGTTCTGGGCTAGGGAGTTCGTAAGTGTACTCAGGAATCCATGTGTTTCGTATCCACCAGCGGAGCCACGACGGCGCGACATAGTGGTTGGGGTACTTCCAGTAGTAGTCGCCCTCCATCCCGCCGTTGAGCAGATACCCGCTCGCCACTGTCGCCGCCGGCGCGACCGGTGGGTCGATGGCGAGGCTGTCGCCACGGTCCGCCACGCTGCCCTGAGGTTGGTACATCAGTATCAGCGCACCCATCGAGAGCAGCGCGCATGTAAGAATCACCCTGACGACTACGTGACTCGAGTTGTTCGGTTCGGTCCTCATTACGGTGCATCTCCTCCACTGGATTTGGCTACGGTGTCGGATTATACCACGGGTGCCTGTTGCGGCTCACGTGAGGTCAGGCCTCTGGCGTCCGGTAACTGCCCTGGACGGGTGCCATCCTGAGTACCCGTCCAAAGGGCGCGGTGAGGATGACTGTATGGGTTGGATGTGCGCGTGGCGCGGCGAGAGGACGCGAGAGTGACCCTACCAGGGGAGGCGGATCGAATCGCCGCCATCGGACGTGTGCCAGCGCTCGAGCGTGTCGAGCCAGTAGCCGCCGATCTCGAGCGCAGTCGCACCATCAGCGGATGCGAAGGCGTGGCGCTGCACGATGATGTCGCCCACCTGCCACTGGTCGAGCGGAAATCCCATACCATCGCCCACCGCGACGGTCGTCCCGTTCGCCGCAACCAGGTGCGCCATGAGCGAGAGCGGTTGCCCGGGGATGGCGTCGACGCGCCAGTAGGTCCACGCTTGCGTGCCGGCCACAGCGTACCCGACGAACGCGAGCGGCCCATCGAAGCGGGTATCGGCAGGCGCAAGCGCCTGGGGCACGGCGCCCGCGGCGGACACGGCACGCACGACCGCTGCAGTATCACCCATGCCCGTACGGAGTGATAACAGGATGGCGCCTGCCTCCGGGAATGGCGCGCCCGGCGGCAGGACGGTGAGCCCGGGGCCTTCCGCGAAGACCAGCGTCTGGTCGCACGCGGGCTGCACAA
>JAFGNI010000648.1 GCA_016927095.1 Anaerolineae bacterium
CGCGTCGATGGGGTAGCACGGGTCACCGGGAAGGCGCGTTACACCTACGACCAACGCCTTCCGGGCATGCTGGTCGGACGTTTCCTGCGGTCGCCCCATCCCCACGCCAAGGTCAAGCGCATTGACGCCTCCAAGGCTGAGGCAATGCCGGGCGTTCACGGCGTCTGGCACCACTTCAACCAGCCGGCTGTGGCGATCCTCGACGGCAAGGACGTGTTCCCTGAGGAACTGACCTACGAGGGGGCGGAAGTGGCTTTTGTGGCGGCAAGCGATGAGCGCATATTGGGTGATGCGCTCGCTGCAATCGAGGTTGCGTACGAGGCCCTGCCCTTCGCGCACGACTTCGCGGCGTCGACGGCAAACGATGCACCGCTGGTAAGCCTGGGCGTGGGGAACGTCGTTGCCCCTGAGGGCGATGTGTATGAGCGCGGTAGCGTCGACGCGGGTCTCGAGAGCGCTGATGTCGTGGTGGAGCTGGAATTCGTGACGCCGATCGCCGCGCATTGCTGCATGGAGACGCATGGCAGCGTTGCCAGTTGGGAAGGCGACCAGGTCACGGTATGGCATTCTACGCAGAGCGTGTTTGGGACGCGGAGCAGCGTCGCCGATGCGCTGCACATGCCGATGGACAAGGTGCGCGCCATCTGCGACTACATGGGCGGCGGGTTCGGCAGCAAATGGGGAGCGGAACCGTTTACGCTCATGGCTATTCTGGCTGCGCGGGAGACAGGGCGCCCAGTCAAGGCGATGCTGACCCGTGAGGAAGAGCACCTCGTCGCCGGCTATCGCCCCGCGAGCCGGCAGCGCGTGCGGTTGGCCGCCAAAAAGGACGGTACGTTGACGCTGATCGAACAGGAGGCCAAGGTCGCCACCGGTGCCTCGGGCGGCGGCGGTCCCGTCATCGGTGGGCCGGCCAAGGATCTCTATCTCTGCCCCAATGTCCGGACGGTCGTCACCGCGGCGCGGGCCAACACCGATGACTACCGCGCTTTCCGCGCTCCGGGCTACGTGGAGGGTACCTTTGCGTTGGAGGGCGCGATGGATGTCTTGGCCCATGAATTGGAGATGGACCCGCTGGCGCTGCGCCTCAGGAACTACGCTGAGAACAGCCCCTCACGGGGGCAACCCTACACCTACAAAGGTCTGCGCCGCGCCTACGAGATCGGGTCGGAGCAGTTCGGGTGGGCCAACCGCGAGGCGCAGAGGCTTCAGGAGGGCCCGTGGCGCCGTGGCTTCGGGATGGCAAGTCAGATCTGGGGAGGCGGCGGTGGGCCGCCCGCCAATGCTATCGTCAAGCTCTTGCCCGACGGCACGGCGGAGGTAGCGGTCGGTGTGCAGGACATCGGCACGGGGACGCGCACGATCCTGACACAGGTCGCCGCGGAGGAACTGGGGCTGCCGTTGGATGCGGTGCGCTCTGTCGTGGGCGATACGCTGCCCGCGCCCTTCGGTCCCGGCAGCGGCGGCAGCGTTACGCTGGCGTCGGCAACGCCGGCGGTCCGGTCCGCGTGTCGAGAGGCGCTGCGGCAGCTGGTGGCGCTTGCAGCCATCATGCTGGGGCTCGAGGAAACAACCCCGGACGACTTCGATATCGTGGATGGCGACATCGTCTACAGGGAGGATCCCGACAAGCGCCTGCCCTTCCACCAGGTCGCCGCCAAGATGGGCGACTACATGATTGTGGCGAAGGGGGCCAGAGGGCCCAACCCCGAGGACAAGGCGATCAACACCTTTGGCGCGCACTTCGCCCAGGTGCTGGTCAACATCGAGACCG
Source organism: Anaerolineae bacterium (assembly GCA_016927095.1). The sequence continues at coordinate 1,775 of JAFGNI010000648.1, forward strand.
GTGAGTTGAAGGTGGAGCGCATCGTCGCGGCCCACGACATTGGCCGTGTGATCAACCCACTGACGGCGACCAGTCAGGTCTACGGTGGGGTGTTGATGGGCCTGGGCCTGGCGACGTCGGAGGAGCGCGTGATCGATCCGGGCACCGGCTTGCAGCTGACGGCCAATCTGGAGGAGTACAAGGTGCCTTTGGTCGCCGGCCTGCCCCAGATCGACGTTTTCTTCGTGGACGAGGCCGACATCGAGGCTAACAGCGTGGGCAGCAAGGGACTCGGTGAACCCCCGATCATTCCGACGGCAGCGGCAATCGCCAATGCCGTCTTTGACGCTGCCGGTATCTGTGCAACGGAGCTGCCGATGACGCCGAACCGGCTGTTGGCGTTGCTTTCGAAGGAGCGTGCCCAATGACGATGAATCGCTTTGCTTACGCAAAGGCCACCTCGATCGACGAAGCTGTGTCGGTGCTGGATGGGACCTGTCGACCTCTGGCCGGCGGCACAGACCTGGTCGCTATGATGAAGGATGACCTGACCTCGCCGGATCGCCTGGTGTCGATCAAGACGATCCCTGGCTTGGACCACGTGGGGTTGAGAGCCGACGGCTGGCATATCGGCGCCTTGACGACCCTGGCGGCGCTTGCTTCGGCGACCGAGTTGGCGGAGGTGCCCGGGATGGCCTGCCTGGTTGCCGCGGCTGCCCACTCTGCATCCCCGCAGTTGCGCCATATGGCCACGCTGGGTGGCAATCTGCTCCAGCGTCCGCGCTGCTGGTACTTCCGCAACCCGAAGGTGCCGTGCTGGCGCAAGGGCGGCGATCGCTGCTACGCGATTGTGGGCCAGAATCAGTATCATACGATTTTGGGGCGCAGCCCTTGCGTGGCGGTGCATCCGTCGGATCCGTCTGTGGCGCTGTTGGCGCTGGACGCCTCCGTCCAGATCGCGGGGCCACGTGACCGGCGGCTCGTGCGTTTGGCCAAGTTCTACCAACCGCCGTCGCGTGAGGTGCAAATGGCGGATGGCTACCGCCCGGTGACGGTGCTGGCACCGGATGAGCTGATCACGGAGATCATCGTGCCTGTGCCGCCAGAGGGCAGCCGATCGATCTATGTCAAGAAGATGGAGCGCGGTGCCTGGGACTTCGCGCTGGTCAGCGTGGCTGCCAGCTTGGTGATGGCAAAGGACAGCACGGTCGAGACGGCGCGCGTGGCCCTTGGCGGCGTTGCCAATGTGCCGTGGCGCGCTGCGGACGCGGAGGCTGTGCTGACGGGCAAAGCGCTTGACGGCGACCGCATCGCCGCCGCGGCTGATGCGGCTGTGGCGGATGCGCGTGCTTTGGAGCACAATGGCTACAAGATCGACTTGGTCAAGGCCGCGGTGCGCGAGGCGTTGCAGGCGCTTGGCGGCGCTTAGGGTGTTCTTCTGACGATCGAGGTCTCACCTCGCCGTCTTCTCCTTGCGAAAGGACTTGCCCACGAGATGACAGAGCAGACGACGGGTGATCCCGGGTACGTGACCCTCGAGGCTCAGGGGCGCGCACACCCACCAGACTGGGCTGTGAAGCAGCGCTACCTGATCGACTTGATGGATGAGGCTGCCCTCGCCTTCGTGGCGCGCTACACGCGTGAGGACGGGACACTGATCTGGCGTGATACTTGGCCCGGCATGGACGGCTCCGACGACGGCTACGAGAGTTTCGTCAGCTTCCCGCTCTTCTATCTGCTGGGTGGCGGCGAGCACGTGCACGAGATGGCGCGCCGCGCGTGGAGCGCTGTGACGTGGCAGTTCACCGGATACGGTCAGGTTTGGCGTGAGTATGACGCCTACTACGACTGGATGCACCACGGCGAGAGCTCGACTTACATCTACTACCTAGGGATGGCCAACCCTTATCACCACGTGGATCGCACACGGGCGCTGCGCTTCGCCGCTATGTACACCGGCGAGGATCCTCAGGCCCCCAACTGGGATGACGGTCTGAAGATGATCCGGTCCCCGATCAACGGCAGCCGCGGTCCACGATCCGAGATGACGGCTGATGACTGGGTGACGCACCGTCCTGTCCTTGCCAACTACCTGACACCCTATGAGGACGTGCCGGGATTCGATATCTCAGATCCCTTCACGAAGCTGGACTGGACCGATGACGAGACCTTCGCCAAGATCCTGAAGCTGATGAACGAGCGGATGGTTCCCGGCGACGTCCCGCTTAATCTCAACGCCACCAGCCTGGTGACCAGCGCTTACCTGTACACGGGCGAGGCTAAGTACCGGCAGTGGGTGCTGGACTATCTGGGCGCCTGGCGCGAGCGCACCGAACGCAACGGCGGGATTATGCCCGACAACATCGGGCCATCGGGCGAAGTCGGCGAGCGGATGGGCGGGAAGTGGTGGGGCGGCTATTACGGTTGGCGCTGGCCCCACGGCGCGTGGATCATCTTCGAATCGACGTTGATTGCCGGGCAAAACGCGACGCTCCTTACCGGCGATCCTTCGTGGCTGGATCTCCACCGTTCTCAGATCGACCTTCAGTGGTCGCTGCGGCGCACGGAGAGCGGTGTCACGAAGGTGCCCTTCCGGCACGGCGATGTGGGATGGTTCGACTATCGCTTGCCGCAAGGCCGGCACTACGCCCATCTTTACTTCATCAGCCGGGATCCGGCGGATCTGGCGCGGTTGCACGACCGCTTTCCCAATCGCGAGAGCTGGTATCAGAAGCCGGCTTACTTCGGTAAGGCGGGTCACTTCTGGCCCGAGCGTTGGTTCGGCTATATGCTCGGTGAGAACCCAGGCTTTCCCGATCAGGTGCTCAACGACACTTACACCTGCATGCAGCAGCGTCTCGATAAGATCGACCGGGATGACTGGAGCCGATTCGAGGAGTGGGATGTCCATCATTGGCAGGATCTCAACCCCGTGGTGCCTGAAGGCCTGATCCAGATGGCGATGGGAACGCCGGCTGCGGTCTACCATGGTGGACTGCTGCACGCCAGCGTGCGCTACTTCGATCCTGTGATAGAGCGCCCCGGCCTGCCCCCGGATGTCGCCGCGTTGGTGGAAGAGATTAGACCTGATGGCATCACCCTCTTCCTGGTGAACACGACTCCGCTAGAGGGACGCGATGTGCTGGTGCAAGCCGGGGCATATGGGGAACATCGCTTCGTCGATGTGCAGGACGCCAACGTGAGCGAGGTGCCGCCCGCGCCAGTCGACGCCAATGTGATGTGCGTCAAGCTGGGACCATGGGCCCAGGCGCGTCTCCGGCTGAAGATGGACCGGTACGTGCATCCGCCCACGTATGCCTTTCCCTGGCGGACGCAGTAACGTTACGCTTAGTCCGCGCATGCATTAGGGGTCTTGCTGTGCGGGGCGTTGAGGCCTGATCAAGATTGACGAAAGGATCTGTACTTATGGATGAGACTGCTGGGGATGCACTCTATGCCAGTGTTGACTTGGGCGGCACCAAAGTGGCATGCGCTTTCGGCACGGCTGCGGGCGAGATCGTCGCCGAGGACACGGTGCCG
>JAFGNI010000649.1 GCA_016927095.1 Anaerolineae bacterium
AAAGCCCTGGTGTGGCCCAGGCACTAAGGAATGGACACGCGCCCTAACATCACCAGGATCAGAAGGCCAATGACGATGACATCGAGCAAGAAGAGGACCGTCAGCACGAGTTGCTGCCACGGCAGAAGCCCGGGTAGCCGCAAGCTAAACGAGCGCGATGGCTTCTCCGCCGTCGCAGCCTCCTCTTCCGCCTCCTCTGCCTCCACCTGGTTCCGCAAGGTTTCCATGAGGTCTTGCGCAGATTCGTCCTCATCCGTCTCCGGTGCAACCGCTAGGGGTTCGACAACGGTCTGTGGCTCCGGGGCAAAGGTGAAGGCATCCGAGGACTCAGACTCCACTGGCTCTGGCGCGCTTTCGGCTCCCTCTTCCTCTTCGTCTGGACCACCCTGCGCAGCCAATTCAACCAGCCAATCGGGTATGTCGCTCATCACGCCACCTCCGCTCGTTGAGATGCCCTGTCGTCCTCTTGGTTCTTGCTAGCATATACCTTACTGTGAAAATACGCCAGCACGGCTCAGAAGTCAAATGGCCAGGTGCGCCCGGCGAATCCCAAGAAGGACGCGCGCCGCTTCCGCGAAGCTTCTACAGCCGCGAACCCGTCGAGGTGGCGCGGGAGCTGATCGGGAAGCGCTTGGTGCGGGCCCTGGATGACGCGGTGCTGGTGAGCCGCATCGTCGAGACGGAGGCCTATCGCGGCACGGGTGACGCAGCTTCTCACGCCTCCGGCGGGCGCACTGCACGCAACGCCCCGATGTTTGGTCCGCCCGGACACGCCTACGTCTACTTCATCTACGGGATGCACTGGATGTTCAATATCTCAGCACACCCGGCAGACGTCCCGGGGGCGGTGCTCATCAGAGCACTACAGCCCGAAGTCGGCATCGACACCATGCGCCGGCTGCGCAATCAGTCGACCGGTCGCCTTCTGACCAACGGGCCGGCAAAGCTGGCGCAAGCGTTGGCCATTGACGGCACCCTCAATGATCTGGATCTATGCGCCAAGGGCGAGCTCATCGTTGTGACCGGCAGCCTCCAAGAAGGAGAGCGGATCGCTAATGGCCCCCGCGTCAGAGTACCCGGCGGCGCAGACGCCGAGCAGCGGCCTTGGCGCTTCTGGATCAAGGACAATCCCTGGGTCTCCAGCTAACGCAGGCACCCTCCTATCCAGCCCGGAAGCCGCACAACCCAGGATCTCAGATCAGACCACGAATCTCTCTCTGAGGATCTCCTCCAGCGTGGGACGCCCAATGACCTGTAGCTCATAGCGAACCCTCTCCATAGGATGATCGCTCTTGAGCAGGCGCGTGAGATCGATGGGCGTTCCAACAAGCACCAAGTCACAGGGCGTGGCGTTGATTGTCTCCTCCAGGTCGCGTATCTGCGCATCCCCATAGCCCATGGCGGGCAGAACTTGGCCCGTGGTCGGATACTTCCTATAGGTTGCCGCGATGGATGCCACGGCATAGGGCCGCGGGTCAACGACTTCGGCGGCACCAAAGCGCTGGGCAGCAACATAGCCGGCGCCATAAGCCATCTCTCCGTGTGTGAGCGTGGGGCCATCCTCGATGACCAAGACGCGCTTGCCGCGGATGCGCTCGGGGTGATCCACATAGAGGGGTGAAGCCGCCTCAACCACCGTGGCGTCGGGGTTCAGGCGTCCGATATTCTCGTAGATCTTGCGGACGCCCGCGTAATCAGCCGTCTCCATCTTGTTGATGACCAAAACATCCGCAGCACGGAAGTTCGACTCTCCAGGGTAGTAGGCCACCTCGTGACCGGCACGGTGTGGATCGGTCACAGTGATCCAGAGGTCGGGCTTGTAGAAGGGCAGATCGTTGTTGCCGCCGTCCCAGACGACAACGTCGGCCTCCTGCTCGGCCTGGCGCAGGATTGCCTCATAGTCAACCCCCGCATAGACGACGATACCCCGATCCAGATGCGGCTCGTACTCCTCGCGCTCCTCGATGGTGCACTGATGTCTATCTAGATCCGCGTAGGTGGCGAAGCGCTGCACAGCCTGCTTCGCCAGATCGCCATAGGGCATGGGATGTCGCACGGCTACGATCTTCAGCCCGCTCTTCTGCAGCGTATCGCAAACATGGCGCGTGGTCTGGGACTTCCCACACCCGGTCCGGACAGCACAGACTGCTACGACAGGTTTCTCACTCTTCAGCATCGTGGCGTGCCCGCCCATCAGGCGAAAGTCGGCACCGTGGGCAATGACCAAGGAGGCCTTGTGCATAACGTACTCGTGGGGCACGTCAGAGTACGAGAAGACAACCTGTCCGACATCCTGCTGCTCAATGAGATCGCCCAAGTCATCTTCGGGATAGATCCGGATGCCATCAGGATAGAGGGGACCTGCCAACTCAGCCGGATAGCGCCGGCCTTCGATGTTGGGTATCTGCGTTGCCGTAAAGGCAACGACGTCATAGCGCTGATTGTCGCGGAAGTAGGTGTTGAAGTTGTGGAAGTCCCGTCCGGCAGCCCCCATGATAATCGCCCGAATCCTCGCCATAGATCCCTGCTCCTTTCAGAACGTTGTTAGGTTGACGCCATAAGAGGAGGGCATGGCGTCACCAGATTCTACGATAGGGTCCTGCAACATGATGGAAGCATAGATCAGCAACCCGTAACGCTCAAGTGAGCTTCGAGAAAAAAGCGGCGCGATTCCTCACTGTCAAGACGGAATCGCGCCGCGATCAATCGCAGCATACGTGTCCAGGACTACCGCTCGCCCTGGGCCTCTAGGAGTGCTTGTGTGACCTCTTGCTGGTGAGGAACGAGTGCACCTAGCACACCGTTCACGAATCTGGGTGAGCTATCGGTGCCATACGCCTTCGCCAGCTCGACAGCTTCATTGATGGCTACTTTGACCGGTACACGGCCCGCCGTGAACTCATAGAGCGCCATTCGGAGAAGATTGCGGTCAACGACAGCCACCTGATCCAGAGGCCACTCGGGTGCATGGGACTGGATGTAGTCATCCAGCTGATGCACAACCGCCAAGATGCCGTAGACGAGCTTACCGGCATAGGTCTGTACGCGGGCCGTTAGGTTCTCCTCGGTTTCGAAACGCTCCTGGAGGACCGTCGCAGGTGGGTGGCCGACAAGGTCGATCTCGTAGAGGGCTTTCAGTGCCAATTCGCGAGCCAGGCGCCGTTCGCCCTTCATACGCGAGCACCTGCCCACAACCGGAGAAGCATCACCAGACCGCGTAACATAGGCTAGCTGGATTCCACCTCCGACCAATCCTCGGCCTTGGGATACTCAACGTCCTCGATATGGACGTTGACCGCCTCAACAGGCATACCAATCATCTGCTGCACGGCACGGGTCACCTCGTACTGTACCTTGCGGCCCAACTGCAGCAGGCTCTGATCGGGACCGGCGATGATATGGAGATCAACGATCACCCGGTCATCCTTGACCTGGACCACCACCGATTTGCCGGCGACACCTAACAGACGGTCGACATCGCGCTCGGCGATGCCCGCCACGCCCGGCACCCCCAGTGTCGTGAGACGAGCAATCGTCTCCAGCACTGTCGGCTCAACTGTCACAGCACCAGGAATCGCACTTCGCGCCATGTGTCACCCCACCGTGCCGACCGATACCTTCCATCCCAAAAACATACGGGCCTCCGTAGAGGCCCGCTCGCAGGAAACGCTCATAAGGTCCCCGCTCGAAATCAAAGGTAGACACACCCGGTTGAGCTGGCAACCGACCGGGAGCAACTGGGCAAGAGCGCACCACGCCTGAGCGACTGCGATCCTATCCCTCGTCGACCTTAAGAACATCGCGCCCTCGATAGTGTCCGCAGTTCGCGCACACGTGATAGGGCCGCACCAACTCTCCGCACTCCTCGCACGCGACGAGCGTCGGCAGCTTTGCTGTAGGATAGCTATTTGCCCGCCGTCGATCACGCCGACTGCGCGGGGTTCTCCTCTTTGGTACCGCAGGCATCGCTAATCACTCTCCCTCATATAGTGCTTCATCCTTCGCCCTGACAGGGAAGCTGCCTCTCCCGAGTTCTAGCCCCTGGACAGAACGCAAAAGACATTATACCGGTATGCAGCGTTCTGTCAAACTCTGCGCTCGTTCAGCGAGGATTCGCGATCGGCCTCGAGCCGGTGAAGACCATTCTCAGCCACCCGCAACAGTCGCGTTAGCTCCGCCTGAAGCTGGCTGAGCGAGTTGAACACATACTCGTCGGCGTCCGATCGTAAGCGATCGGATGTCTGCCGTGCCTCCTGCACGATCATCCGAGCCTGGCGTTGCGCATCGACGACAAACTGGTGACTGGATGCCAGACGCTCGCCTTCCTCACGCGCATCCACAATGATCCGCTCAGCTTGCTGACGGGCTGCCTCGATAACCGCGTCGCTCTCCTGTACAACCCGACGCGCCTGTTCCACCTCCTCAGGCACTGCTTGCCGCAGTTGAGCAAGGTGACCACGGATCTCGTCCTCATTCACCATGCGGTTCCCGAGGAATTTGGGACACTCTTCGAGAATGTAGCGCTCCAACCGATCGATCAGGAAGTCGACATCCATACGCCCTCCGCTTTCCGCAGCGCGAAGCCGTGTCTCGCTCTCTGGAAACTCAGGTTCATAGGTCCGAACACATCACACGCGGATCACGTCGACGCACGCCTTGCCGCCAGTGCGCTCAGCACTAGGGGAGGTGCCATACCTGAGACGTCTCCGCCAGCCATGAACACCTCTTTGACCAGACTTGCACTAACAAAAGCATACTCATACCGCGTCATCAAGCAAATCGTCTCCATAGAGGGGGAGAGCTGTTGGTTCATCAGCGCCATCTGGTACTCGCGCTCGAAATCGGAGATCACACGTAGACCGCGGACCAGGGTCTGCGCCCCTAGTTTGTGCGCAAAGTCGACCGTGAGCCCGTCGTAGGCTCGCACTTCCACATTCCGGAAAGGGGCTAGGACTTCGCGAGCAAGCGCGACCCGCTCTTCGGCAGAGAACAACAACGACTTGTCCGGGCGTGCGTAGATACCGACGACCAGACGATCGAAGAGAGCCGCGGCACGCTGAGCGATGTCCATGTGCCCGAAGTGGATAGGGTCGAATGATCCTGGATAGACAGCTGTCCGCATAGGCCCGCTCCCTCCTAGCTCAAGTCTCCCGACGCCTCCCAGAAGCTCGAGACGCGTTCCCGCAGCGCCTCATACTGGGGCTGCGCCAGATCGGGATCCTGCTCAAGCAAGCGTTCGGCCACCTCACGCACCTCGTGGAGCAGGCGCGTGTCGGTGAAGGTCGCCATCGGGAACTCCGGGAATCCGCTTTGGCGGGTGCCCAAGAACTCCCCCGGCCCCCGCATCTCCAGGTCCTTCTCCGCCAACTCGAAGCCATCGTTGGTACGTTCGACCGCCCGCAGACGCTCTGCGGCGTCCTCGGAAGCGTCCTCGGCCAGGAGCAGGCAGTACGACTGATGCCCGCCACGTCCAACCCGCCCTCGCAGCTGGTGGAGTTGCGCCAGACCAAAGCGGTCGGCGCCGTCGATCAACATGACCGTCGCATTTGGGATGTCGATGCCCACTTCAATCACCGTCGTCGCAACCAGCACATCAAGGTCGCCGCCGGCGAACTGGGTCATCACCTCATCCTTCTCATCACCGGACATGCGCCCGTGTAGCAAGCCGACCCGCAGTGTGGGGAAGACTTCCTGTTGCAGTCGCTCCTGCTCGTCCACGGCAGCCCGCGCATCGATCTTGTCTGAGGCCTCGACCAACGGATAGACAATGAAGGCCTGCCTCCCCTTCTCCGCCTGACTCCGGATGAAAGTGTAAGCGCGACCACGCTCCCTGGGATACAGCACCCGCGTCTGAATAGGCTGGCGTCCCGGTGGCATCTCATCAAGCACGGAGACGTCGACGTGTCCCCAGACGGTGAGCTCCAGTGACCGGGGGATCGGCGTTGCCGTCATCACCAGCAGATGGGGGTTATAGCCTTTCTCACGCAGGGTGCCCCTTTGTTCGACCCCAAACCTGTGTTGCTCGTCGATAACCACCAGCGCCAAGTCCCTGAAGATCACTGCTTCTTGGATCAAGGCGTGGGTGCCGACGACCACCTGCAGACTGCCATCAGCCAAGCCACTGTAGGTCGCTTCGCGGGCCTCCCCACCGACGCTACCCGTGAGGAGCCCAACGGTCGGGCTGGGGTCCGGAAAAGCTGCAAAGAGTGCGGATAGGCTTCTGTAGTGCTGCTCGGCCAGAATCTCGGTGGGCGCCATCAGCGCTGCCTGCAATCCCTGTTCGGACAGCAGCGCCATCAACAGGCCGGCAACTACCGTCTTCCCTGAGCCCACATCGCCCTGCAGAAGACGGTTCATGGGTTCTCCGGAAGCCAGATCCCGAAGCATCTCATCCAAAGACCGCTGCTGCGCACACGTGAGCTCATAGGGCAAGGCCGACGTCAGCGCCGCCACGCGCGCGGCATCCACCTGGATCTGGCGACCTTCCTGGGACTTCCACATCAGTTTCTGGCGCAGAAGACCCAGTTGCAGATAGAGGGTCTGCTCGAAGGCGAGGCGCCGCCGCGAGGCAGCGAGATGCTCCTGGCTGTCCGGCGAGTGAATGCCCCACAGCGCCCTGGAAACCGGCAGAAGGCCGTGCTCCCCCCGAAGCTCCTCCGGCAACACCTCTGGGACCCGCCCTGCCCACGCGCCAAGAACGCGGCGCATCGTGCTCCGCATCCACCGCTGGGTCAAACCTTCGGTCAGCGGGTAGATCGGTTGGATGCGCGCACTCGTAACATCCGAGCGCCCTACCATCTCCCACTCTGGGGAGTTCATGGTCAGGCGCCCCAGGTATTCGTCCACCTTGCCGCTCAGAAGAATCTGCATGCCGGTCCGAATGCGCCCCTCGAGGCCGCGGCGACCAAACCAGCTGACCTCCAGCGTACCTGTGGCATCGGAGACGATCGCCCTGAAGAGGTGCTTACCGGTGTGCGTGCGCCGGCTACCCGCCTCCCACACCGTAGCCAGCAGGCTCACACGCTCCCCATACTCGAGCTGGTCGATGGTCTTGAGCTGTGAGTAGTCTTCGTAGCGCCGGGGGTAGTGATAAAGCATATCCCCAATAGTCTGGAGACCGAGCCGGGCCAGATGTTCCGAACGCTTCTCACCAATGCCCGAGACGACGGCCAATGGCGCGTCCAGTCCACGCCCCGGTCGTTCCTTCCTTGTCGTCGTGGGCGTCCTGGCGTCTGGCGGCATGTCAGCTCGGGGCTGCGGCTCAGGCATTGGCGCATCCGTAGGTCCGGGCTGGTCCACGGGCACACGCTCGTCCGCGAGCGCTCGTTCGTCTGCGACCGCTCGTTCGTCTGCGAACGCCTCTTCATCCGCGAAGTCCTGTTCCGGCGATGCTGCCGCTGCCTCTTGGGGTGTCTGAGCAGGCTCCCGCACCTCCACTGCAGGTGGCGTGGGCGCCGCCTCCGGCGCGCCTGCGTCTTCCGCTTCACC
>JAFGNI010000650.1 GCA_016927095.1 Anaerolineae bacterium
ACCTCGCGCTCGCGGGCCGTCAGGTCATCCCCTACCGTGGGCTTGTGCTGCGACGCCTTGTAGAGCACCCACGCCGCCTCCGAGGCCAGTGCCGGACCGCCGCGATGCGCCGTCCGGATTGCCTTCGCCAGCTCCTCCGGCTCGATATCCTTGAGCAGATACCCGCGGGCACCGGCAGCCAGCGCCTCTGTCACCAGCGCCTCCTCTTTGAAGCTGGTCAGCGCGACAACGCAGGCGTCGGGATGTCGCGCCAGCAGCGCCGCTGTCGCCGCGACCCCGTCCATCCGCGGCATCTTCAGATCCATCAAGACCACGTCCGGCTGGACCCGCTCATAAAGCGCCACCGCTTCACGCCCATCCGCCGCCTCAGCCACCAACTCCAGATCGTCATGGATCAACAGGAACGTCCGCAACCCGTTCCGCACCATCTTGTGGTCATCGACAATCATCACCCGAATCACGTCATCTCCCATAGAGCGCACCTCCGTGGAAAGAATGAAAGAATGAACGAATGTAAGAATGGAGAATCAGCGAATGGCAGACCCACGTGCCGTTGGCCGATTGGCCACTCGGCAGTTCGCGTACCCGCCTATTCGCTTACTCGCTTACTCGCCTACTCGCTGATTCTGCATTCGCTCATTCTCCCATTCGCACGATCACCACCGTGCCCTCACCCTCCGCGCTTCGCACCGTCAGCTCCGCCCCCATCGCCGCCGCGCGCTCGCGCATCGTTTGTAGCCCGAAGTGATCCGGTGGCACCGCGGCGGGATCGAACCCCCGACCGTCGTCACGGATCTCCAACTGTGGCCCTGTTGCCGTCGGACCCAGCGCAATCGTCACGCGGTCAGCGTCGGCGTGTTTGGCGACGTTGTTGAGTGCCTCCTGCGCGATGCGGTAGAGCGCGATCTTCGTGTCAACGGGCACCGGCCCCACCGGCTCCAGCATCAGCACCGCGTCGACATCGGCCCGGGCCGCCACCGCCCGGCCCAGGTGTCCCAACAGGATCTCCAGGTCGGTCTCCACCAGCGCCGCCGGCCTCAACTCCAGCAACAGCGTACGCATCTCAGCCTGAGCGCCGCGGGTCAGCCGGCGCAGCGTCGCCAGCTGGCGCAGGGCCTCGTCGGGGTTCCGCTCCCACAGCGGTGGCAACGTGTCGGCGATGAGGCTTGCCGTGAACAGCGTCTGGCTCACGGCATCGTGAAGCTCCCGCGCCAGCCGGTTGCGCTCCGCAGCGGCAGCCGTCGCCTCCGCCTGCTCGTAGAGCGCCGCGTTCTCTACCGCCACGCCCACCTGCTGTCCGATTGCCGCCAACAGCGAACGCATCTCCGGGGATAGCAGGGCGTCTTCCGCGCCTGGTCCTCGCGCCGCCGCGTCGCCAACCGCCCCGGCATCGCCGCGATCCACTAAGTTGAGCACACCGACGGCCCGGTCTCGCACCACCAGCGGAACGCTGATCACCGTCTCGATCCCCTCCGCCGCAAGAAGCTCCCGCAACGTCCCTGGCGGATACGCTGCCACCCGCCGCACCACCAGCGCTCCGGAGGCCACAGCCGCGCCTGCCGCCGTGCCCGCCACGCCCAGCACCGGTTCGGGGGTTTCGGCCTGCCCAACGGACAGGCGCGCCACGGCCTCCGCAAAAGCGTGGGACAACCCCCGCTGGGCCATCAGCACGAGCACGTCCCCATCGAGCCTGAACGCGGCACCGACCTCGAGCCCAGTTGCGGCCAACGTCTCCAGCAGTGCATCCTCGAGCACCGCACCGAGGTCCAGACTGCGGCTCACCGTCGAGGCCACCGCGTTGAGCGTCGCCAGCTCGCGCGTGCGATCCGCCACCCGCTGCTCCAGCGTGGCATACGAACGCCGGAGCTCGGCTGACATCGTGTTGAACTGGTCTGCCAGGGTCTCCAGCTCGTCCCCGGTATCGAGCTCAATCCTCTGGTCGAAACGTCCGCCGGCGACGGCCCGCGCCGCCTCAGTCAGGCGCGCCAGCGGACGGGTAATCCGCCCGACGCCGGCGGTCACGATCACCACCGGCAAGAGCACCCCCAGGGCCAACAGGAGCAACATGAGGCGCGTCGTTGCCCGCGCGCTCACTGTCACCGCTTCCCACGAGGTCTCCGTCACGAGGAACCACGAGGTTCGCGGGACGCGAGCAGCCGTAGCCACGATGTCCAGCCCACCGGGGTTCTCCGCACGCATCGGCCCTAGCTGACCACCAAGGGCTGATGCGACCACGTCGCGGCCCGAGAAATCGCTGCCGATCATATAGGTGTCCGGGTGAAAGATGACGATACCTTGGGCATCCACGAGATAGGCCGTCTCCGGTTGGGGGAAGTCCTGGCTCACGGGCAATACCAGAGAGATGGCGTCATTCCCCGACAGATCGTTGGCGGCCTCGGTCCCCACCAGACGCCCGATGTAGAGCTCCCAGATGCGGTTGTAGAGCGCGCTGGTCCGCACGGCCTGCTGCTCGACCCGGAAGAGACCCACGAGAGCAAGTTCTGGTTCCTCCCCAGAGCCGGCAGGAGCATCGACAACCGGAACCACGGCGGGTACGAGCACAGCATCCAGCTCGCCGGCGATGTCGAAGAGCACGCTGGAGTAGCCGAGGTCCTGGTGGACGCCACTCTCGCTCTCCCACGCCACAGCCGCCACGAGCCGCAGCTGCCGGGTTTCCAGGACTCGGGCCAGACCGGCAGTTGCCGCCCGGACCAGACCGTCACGATCCAACAGGAGGACACCGGCATCGAAAGGCGCGAGCGTCCCCATTGGCCAGGCATCCAGTGCAGCAGTCAGAGCGGAGGCATCTTCGTCCACTACCTGGGCCGCGGCGACGGCGAGCATCTGCCGGTAGCCCTCCAACTCCCCCGACAACTGGTTGGCCAGCAATCGTGCACGATCCTCGCTCCGGGCGAAGACCAACTCCTCCGTGCCGCGTTGCGCGGTGCTGTAGGCCAGCAACGCCACCACCCCGAGGATCAGCAACGTGGGGACCAGGAACCAGAGGATGATCTTGGTCCGCAGTCCTCTGCGCCGGAGCCCCCCGCGTCGGGGAGCACCACGAGGCACGCTCGCCAGCTTCACGGCCTTGCCACCAGGGGCGCTGACAGCCCGCAACGGCGCCCCCTATCCCATCCGGCACAAACGATCGCCATACCTACAGTATAGCGCACCCCGGCAAGAACAGGTATGACGACCGTCCCCTCTCGTGTGCTCGCGCGGTAGACTACGCCCCCCAGGGCAACTGCCGTTGGCTTCCGGCGTTACCTCGCGCTTGGGCTGGTGTGTAAGCCGGGTAGCCGGCCCGGCCCGGCTGCGCCCCAGCCGCTTGGTAGAAGCCACGCCGGCCCGGCAGCCTGCGTGCGCAAGTCGACGGCACGGGCTGGCCCCTCGGGTTAGGGGCGACTCGGCTAGCCGCCCTACATGGGGGCGATGCGCGGGGCCCAACTGCGACTACACTGTCACTCCCCCGCTCTCCGCTATTCAGATTCATAGACTATGGCATCCCGGCCAACGCCGCCAATCCCGAGTTCGCAATTGACACGCTACCGCAGTCCGATTATACTGAAAACATTCTGAATGCGGCCCTGATCTTCTGTCTTCCGTCACCTGCGCCACAACGAGAAACGCTATGCCGCTGTCTCCGATGCCGCGCATGAGCAATGCCCAGTCCGAGGGCATAGGATCGCCACCCCCCTTCGAGGTGTCGCCGTCTCCCACGCCGCGTGCCCCAGCGTCACGCCGCCTTCCACAATGGCGCGCCCTGCTGGCAGCCCTCCTCAACCCGGCCGGGGCGCGACCTGACGACGTAGCCTTCGTCCCTTGGATCCTGACGTTGGCGATCTCCGGCGCCGCCTTCGGCCTCTTCTTTCTACAGACCGGCCTGGACCGGCTCGACGCCGGTACGATCGCGACGGTGGGGGTGTTGGCCTTGTTGGCTGTCGGCCTGCTCTACGGCACCCTTGGCGTACTGGCGTTGGCCCTGGTTGCCTGGATCGTCCTCAGCGTGGCAGGCAGCCGAGCCAAACCGCAGGACGTCATCCGCGGGCTTGCCCTCGCCTACAGCCCCACCCTCGTCGCGCTGGTTCTTGGCCTGCTCGCACACGTGCTGCTCGGCTGGCGCACCGCCGTCGCCTTTGGCGTTGCCGGCGTGCTCTGGGCTCTCGGCCCGATGAACAGCACCCTCCGCAGACTATCCCAGGGCAAAGCCGGACTCAGCATCGTCCTAGCTACGATCTGTGGCGCCGTCTTGTTGCTGGGCTGGGCTTTGCTGGGAACCATAGTATGAGTGAGCCAAGCCGCCGCCCAACTATCCTTGGGTTCGTGGTGATGCAGGCCCTGACGACCGCGACATTCGTCGTGATCGGGATCCTGTCCGGCCCGTCGCTGCGGATCTTCGCGCCCCTCGTGGCCATGGCCGCCTTGGGCGCGGTAGTCGGCACCTTGGCGCCGGTCGGGTTGGCCGGTGCCCTCGTGGTGCTCTACCCGCGCGCCGTGCGCAGCCACGGCTGGCGCCCGGTTATCGCTGCCGTCTTGCGCAGCTTTTTCTTGCTCATCCCCTACGCAGTGCTTGCTGCCATCGCGCGCCTATTGCTTGGCTGGAATGCCACCGGCGCCTTTGCCGCCGCCGGCCTGATGACGGCGTGCGCTGCGGTCGGCGCCGAGGTCGCGCGCCTCGGCGGCAATCGGCTGACCTCGATGCTCCTGCCCATGCTCACGGGATCGGCCCTCAGCACGACCTGGCTCAGCCTGTCGAGCCTCCTCAGCCAGTGGCTGCTACGAGGTGCCCCGTGAAATCAGCGCACGCCCTTCGCCGGCGGGCCGGCCTGACGGTACTGCTGGCCCTGTTGCTCGCCTTTGGCGGAGTTCGCGTCGCGGCGCAGGAGACGGGCGTGTTGCCGCAGCTGCAGACGATGGATGAGCTTGCGGTCGAGCTGATCGGTGCGACGGCGCTCATCACCGGAAACGGGGAGACGACACAGCGCCAGCGAGGCTTTATGCTATCCAATGCCGAGGCCCTCACGGCGCCGGGGGGCGCCGGCCTCTCGTGGGACGGCACCCGTTTCTCGACCCAGGTCGCGATGGAAGGACGCGAATGGCGCATCGCGGGTGAAGTCTCGCCGGATGGGAGGACACTCCTCGATCTGTCCGCCTATCAATCGCTCAGCTACTGTACCGATCCGCGAGGATGCACGACGCCCGACTCGCAGGACGTGGCAACCTACGTGCTTCGTGGGCCAATCCCCCTCGAAGGCCCGGAGGATTGGGGAACGGGTGGGCCGCGGTGGTGCTACATCTACGCTGTGGAAGGCACTGACGTTGGCAACGTCATCCAGGAAGCCGCACACAGCGAGATGACCACCGGCTCTGAGACCCGGCTGGCCTACCCACCACCTGCCGGCACCGATCTTCCCGAGCGCCTCAACATCTATTTCTGCGGCACCAGCATCCCGATGCCTCAAGGTGAGTCCCAACCCGCTGCGTCTGGTACGTGGCAGTTTCAGTCGCGGGAAGTCTTGGAGCCTGCATCTACGGCGCTGGCAGGACTCCTTGGGAGCTGTGACCTCGATCAAGAGGAGCAATGGAGTCCGGTGCTCGCCGTCCAAGAAGCCTCAGCGACCACGCAGATTGAGGTGGCGCAGGCCATTGCTCAGGACTGTATCGGGCCTGGTTGCCCTTCTGTGACCTTGAGCGCGGCGTTCACATGGACGCCGCCGCCCACGACGCTGGTGCCCGGCGAGCAGATCGTCGTCGCCGCTGCAATCGACAGTGTCATCTACTCTGCGCCCCATTACGGATACACAAAGAATGCCAGGGTCCTGATCTACCAGGACACGGGCGTGGTTGACTTTGACCGCGTGGACCTGCTTTCCCTCTTCTACCAAGAGAACAATGACCAAGGCAACGCGCTGGGGCAGACCTACGACGCCCCGTGGGCGATCCCCCCCGGAGCGCCTGGGGACCGTCTGGCGCTGGGTGTGATGCTATCCGGGCCGGCGGAATGCGACACAGGACTGGTTCTGTACCACTACAGCTTCGTAGTCTTGGATCAGCTGCCCCAACCCTCCGCCTCCGATCCCGTCGAAGAGGAGCCAGCCGTCGCACCTTCGGAGGATGAGATCTGGGAACCTTCCTCAGGTGAGGCGCCGGACGCCATTGGACCGGACGCGAATGGGAACTACACGACGGGGCCAGAGGGACTGTCGACCGGCTTGGGAGGCATCCCTGCGGGTCTGGGGGACATCGGCCTGGCCCCCGGCCCCGAGACGCTGACCGAAGCCCTGGTTGGCATTGGCCTGCCCGCTGCCGTGATCTCCGCCCTGTCTGCTGCAGGCCAGCTGCTGGGCGGCGCCGCTTCTGACGTGCCCGAAAGCCCGGATGGCCCACCTGGCGGCTCACCGGCAGAGATCACCCTGACCGATGCCCTCGGAAACAACCACGACTACCGGTGGGACCCCAATCAAGGCGGCTACATCAACCCGCAGACCGGCGGTATGCTCAACGGCACGCTCTGGAACGAGTACAACCGCAACCTCGCCTCCAACCGGGCCTTCAGCGATCGCGAGCGACAGCGGCTGGAAAACCGCGAGACGGAGTTTGACCACCGGATGGATTGGTACAACACCGACCGCCAGCGCGAACGGCGCGAGGGCCTGGAGCGGGAACTGCGCGGGCTGGAGGAGCGCGGCTATGCGCTGGGCGAGGACGGCGCACGGGCCTCGGCGCACGCCGCGGCACTGGCGAGACAGGTTCGGGCCGGCGAAACCATCTCCGTCGACCGCGCGCTGGCGATCGATCGCTTCATCCGCAACCGGGAGGCCGGGCGCTCTTCGGCGGACACCGGGGAGCGAACCGATGTTACCGATTGGGACGTCCGGCAGGCGCAGGCCCAGGCTTTAGCGCGTGCCGCCGTGACCGGGCGCAATGAGGATGGCTCGACGAACTGGGCCGGGATTGGCATCCGTGTCGTCATAGGTATCGTCACTGGCGGTGGTTCCGAAAAAGTCTTCATTCCCGCGTCAGCGGCCTACACCTACTATGACGCGCGCAACCGGGGTCAGTCACGCTCGGACGCCGCGCTTTCGGCTGCCGGCAGTGCGCTGCTGGAGGTCGCGCTCGGTAAGGCCGCCCAGGGGGTTGCCGGCTTGGGGGGACGTGTGCTGGGCACCGCCGGGCAGCTCGCCGACGAGGTGGCCCCGGGGATCACCAACTACGTCCGCACCGGCGTCCGGGGACTCGGCAACGAGCTAGACCAATTGGGGCAGGGCCTATCATCAGCCAAGCAGGCTCTCGCCCAGCGGCTGGGCGTCGGCGGCCAGCCGGCGCTGACAGCCGCTGAGCGGCAGCTTCAATGGCGCGTCACCAAGGCCGTCGCAGAGGGAGCTGACGACGACTTGGTACGCACATTCCAGGGCAACGGGCGCCAGGCCCTCCGCGAGTTGGAGCGCCATGGCGGCCTGACGCAGCAGCAGGCTCAGCAGATCCGTCGCGCGCTGGCCAACCAGGTCGATGGCGCCCTCGACGACGGCGCCGAGGCAGCGATGCAGCGATTCCACGAAAGAACGGGTATTCAGCCCCAAGAGGTCCTTGTCGGCGACTCCGGTTCCACGGCCCGCGGCGGCGCCTTCTCGGTGGCCAACTCCGATTTCGACCGCACCCTGACGCCGCGCTTTGCGCCTGCCGACATCGCGCGCTATGCTCAGGAGAACGGCATCAGCGAGGCCCAAGCCGTCGAGGTGCTCTCGCGGCGGTTCCGCGCGACCTACCAGCGCGAAGTCGAGCAAGTGCTCCGGGAGCGGACGGGCCTGACCACGACACAGGTCGACTTGAACGTCTTCGACCGCGTAAGGACCACCGCGCGCGGGGGCGACATCTATCCCTTCGGCTACACCAATGCGCGGCAGTCCGCCTGGGGGCGCACCCGCGTCTATCGTCCCGGACATCGACCCTACAACACCTCAGGCGACGCCCTCGTCGACCAGAACGTCATCGAGATCGGTCGCGCCGGCCAACACGTGCCGGACGATCCGGTGCGCGCCACCGTGGAGGAGTTGAGGGTCGTTGTGCGCCATCAGGCGGCTGCCGGCAATCGCTATACCGACGCCACGTCGCTGGCCAAGGCCCTGGACCGCGCAGGCGAGCCCCTCCAGCGTCTGCGGCTGCCGAATGCCCAGACGGATGCCAACCTCAGTCAGATTGCCCGTCAGATCCGCAACAACCCGCAGCAGCAGGCCCAGATCCTGCGCCAGTACGGGATGACCGAACAGCAGTTTGTCGAGCGGGCGCGTGCCGAGCTCAACCGCTTCGCATCGCTGATCGCCAACTAGCACTGGAGAGAGACTATGCACCACGACGGCGATGATGTCCTTCTCACCGCGGATGAACTAACGGCGTTAGCCGCGACGCTGGGCAGACAGCGCGGCCCGCTCTGCCTGCTACCCGCGACCGACCGGCCCACAGTCGCCTCACCGGGCAGCATCCCGTCCCTGGACAGCCTGCCTGCCCCGACACAAGCTGCCATGCGCGAGACCGTGGTGACGCTGGCGTCGCCCGCCAAAGTGCTGGACGTCCACGCGTCGTTGGCCGATGAGACGCTGACGCGCCAGACGCTAGCTTGGCCTGCCACAGCTGGTGATGACCTTGCGATGATCAACGGCAGCGCTAGCGATGGCCAGGCGCTCTCTTGGCGGATCGGCCCCCGCTCGCCCTTCGCCGTCCGGGCCTGGATCCGCGACATCTTGGCTGCCGATGCCGGCCTTCCCACCGAGGCGCTTAACGTCCCGTTGCCGACACAGGCTGTCGTCACGCTCCTGGCCATCATCGACCATCAGCGCTACGCCCGCCGCTATGCCGAACTCGTCTACGAGCCGCCCGTCGTCAGCTTCACACCCCGCGAGATCCTGGCGCGCCTGGAGGATGCGCGCGTCCAGGACTTCAGGTGGCCGCTGCTCTTCTTCGAGAAGCTCGTCCCACCCGGTGCCCTGGCCTCCTACACCGCAGCGTCCATTGCTGTCGGGCTCGAGGCCCTTCGGGAAGCGGAGCTGCTGGAACCCCTCACTGACGATCCCGTCGTGCAGGCCGGCATCGACGGGCTCTACAAGCTGCTGCCCGCCGGCGACGTCCTCGCCGACACGGTGCTCCACGAGGTCAGCAAGGTCGGCCTTGCGGTCAGCGAGTGCCTGCCCCGCCTCAGCGGTCCCCAGGGCGGCGCCGGCATCGGGCAGGATATCGTCCTGCTCGTGCGCGGTGCCGACCGCCTCGCGCTCTTCTTCGTCTCCGGCACCAGCGGCACTGTGGCCCTGGTTGACCCGGATGCCCTCACAACGCTTCTCGACGGCGTGTTCGAGATGCCCGCGCCGGAGGCCATCGCCGCTTCACAACCTGTGATAGCGGCCGCGGCGCCACCGCCGGCCGTCGGCGTGGCCGCACCCCAGTTCTGCAGCCGGTGTGGTGCCAGGATCAAGCCCGGCAGCCGCTTCTGCAGTGGTTGCGGCGCGCCGGTCACGGGGTAAGGCACGCCTCCGATGGCTACCTGTCCCAACTGCGGTCAGCCGGCTACCGGGGCCGAGGTCTTCTGCAGGCAATGCGGTCAGCGCCTGCCGCCGCCGGCGCAGCGCACCTGTACTACGTGCGGGCAATCGCTCGCGCCGAACGACCGCTTCTGTCCGACTTGCGGCAGACCCGTCGCCGCGGCGACGCCTCCAGCTTCAGCCCCACCGGAGCCTGCCACGTGGACGCCTGCGCCCGCCGCGCTGATCGAAGCCAAGGCAGACACGGGTTCGGCGCCCCTTCAGGAGGACCGCCGGCCCGGTCTTGGGTGCTATCTCGGTGCTGCTGCTGCAGCGATCGGATCGTTTGCCGTTCTCGCCGCTCTCGTGGTGGGACTGACGGCGCTGGCACGCGGCGGCGTTGCTGGCGGGCCGCCACCGGGACCGGGTTTCGTGCGGGCCACGTCGATGCCCATCCCGGTCGCCGCCGCCCCAACAGCGGCGCCGGCCTTGCCGGACACCGTCACCGATCCGCCACCAACACAGGACGAGGCCGTGGAGACGCAGCCGCCACCGGCATCCCCGGCGACCCTAGAGCCTACCGGCACGCCTTCGCTCGCTTCGGACACCTCAGACGCTCCCCCGCAAGGCTTGACCGGAGACCAGTATCTGGATGATGTCACGATGTGGGATGACTTTTCGTCAAAGGCGATGGGCTGGGCGGAGGGCGAAACGGAGAACGGCGGCTGGCACTACATCGAGGACGCCTACGTGATCTATGACAACGTCGGGATGTACATCATCTCGGGCGTGCCGGTGGACTTCGCACCCACTGGGATCAACTTCGATGCCGCGCTCAGTCCTGGGCTTCCGGACGGTGAATACGGCGTGATCTGCCACTATGAAGACACCGGCAACTTCGACGCGGTGGCGCTTCATCCGGCGGAGGGAAGTTACCAAGTGACCCAACTGGTTGACGATGAGTTCATCAACCTGACCGACCCGCTCTGGCAGCCGGCCCCCCAGTTCGACACAGCCATCGAGGCCGTCAACACGATCGGGGTCGAGTGTCTCGATGACGAGATCGGCCTGTTCATCAACAACGAGTTCGTGGGACGGTGGACGCTGACCGTGCCGCGCGCGCCCAGCGGGATGGGCCTCTACGTCTACAGCTACTATGACGGCGAGGAGCCCTACCGGGTCGTCTTCGACAATGTGCAGGTGTGGATTCCGGTGCAGTAGCCCGTTCGGCTGCCCCAGCGACCACAGTCAACGCGAGCGCAACTCGGAGGCCCACTATGCAATGGTTCCCGGCATTTGATCTGGGTTGGCTTAACGGTTGGCTAATCGCCGGCTTGCTTGTTGTGGTCGACGGCGTCTGCTTCCTCATCTTCCCCAAACCCGTCGTCACGCGCCTCTTCGACCGGTCCGGATGGCAGCCCAAGCAGGTCGTGTTGACCGTGATCAGCAAGCTTGTCGCCCTGGTTTTCCTGGCACAACTCCTGCTCACGCCCCTAAAAGGCGGGGCACTGCTCATCCTGGGCCTCTGCGTTGCGGCGTTGGGCAGCGCGGGCCTGGCCAAGGCTCTGATCGACTACCGCAACACGCCGCCCGGCGAGCCGGTCGAGCGGGGCATCTACCGCATCTCCCGCCATCCCCAGATCGTGATGTCCTCCGTGGTGCTCTTGGGCGCCGCTATCGCCATCGGCTCGTGGCTGGCCCTCATCACCCTGGCCCTGGCCCGCCTCTTCGGTCACTTCAGCCTCCTTGCCGAGGAAGAAGTCTGCCTCGCCCAATACGGCGAGGACTACCGCGCCTACATTCAGCGTGTGCCTCGCTATTTCCTGTTCTTCTAGGACCCTTCTTGCCCTCGACAGATCACCTCCACACTGCGCTCATGCGCTGACTCGCTGATTCGCTGATTCCGACTACCATAGACAGACACACCCTGACAGGAGCCTAGGATGAAGGCGCAGGACCGGCGCGAGCGACACCACAACCGCCAGCTACACCACAGCGTGGGCCTACTGATCGGCTTCGGCCTGATTAGCGTTGTTGGCCTCCTGGCGCTTCTCGTGGCGAGCGCGGTCACGGGCCAGGCCCTGCCGGCTCTCGACAGCCGCATCTTTGTCGCGCTGCGCAACCCCGGCGACCTCTCGGTGCCCATCGGGCCGACTTGGCTGCACGCGGTTGCCCGTGATATCACCGCCCTCGGCAGCGTCAGCGTGCTGACCCTCGTCACGATCCTGGGCGCCGGCTACCTACTACTCTCGGACCGGTCGCGCCTCGCGGCCTTCCTGATCGTCGCGATCGTCACCGGCGCCTTGTTCACCTTCGGGCTCAAAGCGGCTGTCCAGCGCCCCCGCCCGGACTATGTGGTGCTCAGCGCTCGCGCCCAGATCACAAGCTTCCCCAGCGGCCACGCGATGATGTCGGCGATTACCTACCTCACAATGGGCGTCCTCTTGGCGCAGACCGAGCAACGCCCCAGCATGCGCATCTTTGCCTCAGCCGCGGGCATCGTGCTCGCGGTGCTCGTTGGCATCACACGGCTCTATCTCGGCGTGCATTGGCCCACTGATGTCCTCGCGGGCTGGATCCTTGGCGCCGGATGGGCTGTGTTCTGCCGCCTTGTTCTGTCCCGCGTGCCCGAGATCTACAGACGATCCCGCGCCTTCGCCACCAAGCAGTGGCCAAAGACCCGAAACCGGCGGACCGAATGGCCGACAACGATGGACGATTCCAAGAGGTGAAAGACCGGCTGTCGAGAGAAGGTGCAGCTGGCGCGGTAACAAGGAGCCACACGGCATGAGAACGATCACCATCGCCACCAAAGGCCACCGGCAGTGGATGGGTATCCCGTCGATCACCCGCGCGCCCAACGGGCGGCTCTGGGCCGCCTTCTACAGCGGTGGGCCCAAGGAGCCGGATATCAGCAACCACATCCTGTTCACCACCAGCGACGACGGGCGACGGTGGTCCGAGCCCACCATGATCGTCGACCCGCCGGGATCCATCCGCGCTTACGACCCATGCGTTTGGCACGATCCCCAGGGCCGGATGTGGCTCTTCTACAACCGGGCGTGCCTCGACACCGGTGAATACACCGTCTGGGCGATGGTAACCCCCGACGCCTCCGCAGCCGCGCCCGTCTGGGCGCAGCATCGCCGCATCGACCTCGGCGTCGCCTTCGCCTTCCGCCTCAACAAACCCACCGTGCTCTCCGATGGAACCTGGCTACTGCCCGTCACCTGGGCCCGCCGGGCGCCCGAGGGCTGGTTTGCCGGGCCCGGCCAGCTCCAGGGCGTCGCCATCTCGACCGACGACGGGGAGACCTGGTCCCTTCACGGCGCTGTCGAAGCGCCTGAATGGGCGCTCGAAAACATGATCGTCGCGCCCCAGGACGCTGGTGCCCCTCTGACGATGCTCATCCGCACCGGCAGCGGCGTCATCTGGTGCAGCCTCTCCCACGATGGCGGACGCACGTGGTCTGAAAGCGTGCCCACCGAGATCGTCAACCCCGGCTCACGCTTCTTCATCCGGCGCCTCGCCTCGGGCCGGCTGCTCCTGATCAACACCCCGCGGGCCGATGCCCGCACAACCCTGTTCGCCTACGTCAGCGACTCCGGCGACGACTGGACCGTCTCGCAGTCGCTGCTTCTCGATCCGCGCTCCCGCGTCTCCTACCCCGACGCTGTTCAGGCCCCCGACGGCACGATCTACGCCGTCCACGACCACGATCGCGGTGGCGCCGGGGAAATCGTGCTCGCCATCTTCCGCGAGGAGGAGATCGGAGCGGCGTAACGGACTGGCGCCCCGGTCTAGGAGACGAATGGAGGCAAGCATGTCGTTCTACACCGAATTTGCCGAGCATTACGAGTCGATCTTTCCCTTCAGCGAGGACGTCTACGCCTTCTTGCGCAAGCATTTCCCGGCGCCGCCGGCGCGGGTGCTAGACATCGGTTGCGGCACCGGTCACTACGCCAGGCGCCTAGCCGCCGACGGCTACGAGACTGTCGGCATCGACCTCGACCCGGCGATGATTGCCAACGCCCAGGCCCACTATCCTCAAGCCGAGTTCCGTGTGCTGGACATGACGGAGATCCGTTGCCTGGACGGGCGCTTCGACGCCATCGCCTGCATCGGCAACACGGCCGCGCACCTCATGCAGGCGCAGTTCGCCGATCTAGTCGCCGACGTCGCCGCCCTCCTGCGTCCCCGCGGCATCTGGATCCTCCAGCTGATGAACTGGGACTACGTCCTGACCCAGGACACCATCACCTTCCCCGTCATCAAGGGCGAG
Organism: Anaerolineae bacterium; assembly: GCA_016927095.1. The sequence goes on from JAFGNI010000650.1 coordinate 13,792, forward strand.
GATAACGCCGTCTTCTACCGCGCCTATCGTGACATCTCTGAGACGCAGGTCACCTTCGCGACGCGCCTGGAGGTGGCGGGCACCGACGTCTTTGAGGATGAAGTCCCGCTCTACCCGATCCGGACCACCGAGATCGTCGCGCTCCACACCGAGTACGGTTTCGTCCTCGTCACCCACGCGGGCAGCTACAGCGGCGCTCCCTTCGACCCGACCACCTTCTCTGCCGACCTCTACGTCTGTGAGAGAGCGTAGTGGCCGATCCGCAGCACGGGCCTGAACGATCCCGTGAAGGCTGTCGATGACAATGGACGATAGATCGACGACGGTGGCTGCGGTCACGCCTGACCTGGTACAGCAGCTCGTTGCCGAGCAGTTCCCTAGATGGGCGCATCTTCCGATTGTGCCTGTGGCACTGAGCGGCTGGGACAACGTGACCTTTCGGCTGGGGGAGAAGCTGTCCGTCAGGCTGCCCAGCGCCGAGCGCTATGTGCCACAGCTGACCAAAGAGCAACGCTGGCTGCCGCATTTCGCATCGCGCCTGCCGCTGCCGATCCCCGTCCCCGTGGCGATGGGCGCCCCAGCGCACGGCTATCCATGGGCGTGGTCCATCAACCGGTGGCTCGAAGGTACGCCCGCCTCCCTCGCAGCCATTGCGGATATGAGTCGCTTCGCCGCAGCGCTGGCTCTCTTCCTCGAAGCGCTGCAACAGATCGATCCCACCGATGGACCGCCTGCGGGGAGCCACAGCTTCCACCGCGGCGGTAACCTTGCCGTCTACGACCAGGAAACGCGCCTCGCTATCGCCGCCCTCGAAGATCGGATCGATGCGGTCACCGCGATCGCGGTGTGGGACGCGGCGCTAGAGGCGAGGTGGCACGGTCCGCCGGTCTGGGTTCACGGCGATGTCAGCGCCCCCAACCTACTGACCGAGGGGGGTATCCTAAGTGCCGTCATCGATTTCGGCTGCTGTGCCGTCGGCGACCCGGCTTGCGACCTGACGATTGCTTGGACCTTCTTCGAAGGCAAGAGCCGCGATGTCTTCCGCGCGGCCCTCCCTATCGACGAGGCGACCTGGGCTCGGGGCCGCGGTTGGGCTCTCTGGAAAGCCCTCCTCACCCTTGCCGCGCAAGGTGAGATCATGCGCGCCGAGGCCTACAAAGCAGAACGCGTCATCCAAGGAGTCCTCACCGAACACGCGCGCAGCGCTACACGCACCTAATGCTAAGTGAGCTGCCCCGAACCCACGCTGCCGCCCCCCATCCCGTATCCCCCTATCCCCTTGTCCCTTTCGCAAGACGGCACTATCCTAGGGTCAACGCATCACCGATCGCAGTCGCATACCCTAAGGAGGTAACCGTATGGAATACCGCTATCTGGGACGCACTGGACTGAAAGTGAGCGCGCTCTGTCTCGGCGCCATGACCTTTGGGCGGGAGACGCCGCGGGCCGAGTGCTTCTCCATTCTCGACCGCTTCGTGGCCGCAGGCGGCAACTTCATCGACATCGCCGACGTCTACGCGGGCGGCGACTCCGAGACCATTGTTGGCGAGTGGCTCCGCACGCAGCGACGCCAGGATCTGATCATCGCCACGAAGGTCCGCTGGCCGGTGGGCAATGGCCCCAACGATGTGGGGCTCAGCCGCAAACACATCATCGACGGCGTCGAGGCCAGCCTGCGTCGGCTCGGCACCGACTACCTTGACCTCTATCAGGTCCACGGTTGGGATCCCGGCACGCCGCTGGAGGAGACGCTCCAGACCCTCGACAGCCTTGTCCAGCAGGGCAAAGTGCGTTACCTCGGCGCCAGCAACTGGGCCGGCTGGCAGATCCAGAAGGCTGTCGACCTGTGTCGCCACCACGGCTGGGAGCCCTTTGCGTGTCTGCAGCCGCTCTACAATCTGCTGGACCGCGCCATCGAGTGGGAGATCCTGCCTGTCTGCCGGAACGAAGGCCTGGGAGTGATCCCCTGGAGCCCGCTGCGCGGCGGCTGGCTCTCGGGCAAGTACCACCGTGACATGGAGGGTCCGCCGGCCGGATCCCGGGTCGACACAGCCGAGAAGAGAGGCTGGAGTGAAACCTGGAGCGCCTACGCCAACGAGCGCACTTGGTCCATCATCGATGCCCTGTTCAAGATCGCCGAGGCCATCGACAAGTCCCCCGCTCAGGTCGCCCTCAACTGGCTGCTCTGCCAGCCCGGCATCACGGCACCCATCACCGGTGTCAGGAGACTGGCCCACCTGGAGGACAACCTCGGTGCCGTCGGCTGGTCGTTGTACACCGAGCACCTCCGCAAGCTCAACGGCGTCAGCGCGCCCGATCTGCCCTACCCGTACAACCAGATGCAGCAAGTGGCGGCGGAGCGGGGACGCTAGCCACACATCCAAGGAGATAGCTATGTTCCGCAAGCAGGACAGCAGTGCCAACTGCGAGTTGCG
>JAFGNI010000651.1 GCA_016927095.1 Anaerolineae bacterium
CCGGTAGGTCTACCGCATCGGGGGATTCTTTGACTTCCGACTCCGTATCGAGCACCTCGAAGATCCGTTCGCCGCTTGCTGCCGCCTCGGTCAGGAAGGGGATCATCCGCCCCAAGATCCTCATAGGTCCCGCTAGCTGTCCCATGTATGCATTAAAGGCGACCAGCTCACCCAACGTTAGCGCGCCTTGCGCGACCAGGCGGCCCCCATACCAGATGATGAAAATCGTGCTGATGTTGGTGATCAGGACGACTAGCGGGTCATTGATCGCACGGACTCGGGCCGAATCTCGTGCCACCTGCAACCAGTCGTCGTTTTGTTCGGAGAACCTCCGGATCTCGGCCGATTCCTGAGCAAAGCCCTTGACGATCCTGGCCCCCCGCAGGTTCTGCTCCACCCATGAGGTCATCTGCGATATCTTGTCGCGAAGTGAACGCCACATCGGCCGCATGCGCTTTGAGTAGTAGTAGGCCTGGAGCGTCAGAATCGGCATCGAGAGTAACGAGAGGAGCGCAAGCCGGGGGTTCATCAGCATCACAATGATCACCGTGCTGACCATCATCACCGCACCCTCGATGAGTCGCATGGACGCCCGCCCATTCAGGAAACGTAACCGGTCGACGTCGTGCATCACCCGTGCGAGCAGTTGGCCGGTCTCCGTGCGATCGTGATAGGAAAAAGACAGAGATGAGACCTTCTTATAGATCTCGTTGCGTAGATCATAGGCCACATTCTGCGAGCTCTGCTCGATCCACTTCCCCTGGAAGTAACCGAGGACGCCCTGCAGTAGGGCGAGACCTATCATTGCCACAACCATCCAGCCAAGGTAGTCAAGGTCCTTGAACGCAATACCCCGGTCCACAATTCCCCGGATGAGCTGAGGGCTGAGTAGAGACAGACCGTTGATGACAAAGAGAAGGGCGTAGCCGCCCAGAGCCAGCAGCCAGTGGGGTCGCAGATAGGCATACGCCCGCCACAGAGTGTTCAGATCAGTCGACTCCTTCTCTGACTTCGCTACCCTATTCGAATGCATTGGTATCTATCTCCATCACCTGTAGCAACAGCGAGCACGCCTCGTCGATCCGGCTCAATTCGTCATCGCCCAATGCCTTGATCCGCTCGCGCAGGAGCGGGATCCCCCCTGTGGGTGTCGCTTCAGCGAGCTGCTGCCCTTTGGGTGTCAGCTCAACGAACACCACGCGCGAATCGTCGCGAGATCGCCGTCGCGCCACGTAGCCGGCCTCCTCCATTCTGGAGACCAGCTCTGATGTCGAGCTGGCGCTGATAAACAGGTACTCAGCGATCTGACCGATCGTGAGGGCGCCTTCCTCGTGGATGTAACGCAGCGTCGACATATCACGCCCGCGCACGCCCTCACATTGCGTCTTGCGCCCATAGTAGCGCAGGTACCGGTAGAGAATGAGAAACTTTCTGGTCGCCTCCAGGGCAAGACTCTGCGACTGCTGCTCCATCGTCTGCGATGGCTCCGTCATCTGCAATACTTCCATCTCCGCCCCCTATCAGATACGCGCCGGCGCCGCTAATTCCAGACTCTTCAGACGCGAACTATTCGGTCCCGAATAGTTCGGCGCCGAAGTATTGTACACCGCACCGGGGCTATGTCAAGGCAGCGTGCGGTCAGGCGCTGATCGACCTGGGGTAGGTGCACCGCGGATGATGCGGCAGGCAATGCGCGTCGGAACGCGCGCGTCAGAACGCGGGGTGCGCGTCGGAACACGCGTGTCGGAACGCGGCGTCAGAACGCGGGGTCAGAACGCGGCGGCGGAGCGCGGAGATCACAGCAACCTACATCGCCGCAAGCTCCCTGAAGCCAACCGCATCGAGCGCGTCATGGAACTCGGCGCGTCGCTCAACCGGGAGCGGCGCGTTGGGCAGCCTCGGCTCACCACAGTCGATTCCGAGGCTCCGCAATCCTTCGAACAACGCTCCGAAGAAGCCAAATTGGTGGAGTACCCGAGTGACACGGTTGGCCCGTACCTGCAGATCTCGCGCCTGGAGCACATCACCTGTCTCGTAGCATTCCCGAAGCTGCTTGTAGACGCCCGGCATCAGGTTGAGGGTGCTGCCGATATTGGCTGGGGACCCGAACATCGCCGCAAAGACACACTGCTCGTCCATCCCCGAGAAGATGGTCCATGCCGCCGTGGGGCGGATCGCCTCGGATAGCTCGACAAGCGCATGTAACTCGGCCATGTCCGACCCGGTGTACTTGGCGCCGCCCAGGTTCGGAATCCGCCCAAGGAGCTCCCGTAAAAGCGTCACAGCATCGACCTGACCGCCAAACAGGTACGGGTAGAACGGCAGGTTGGGCACCGCTTCGGCAATGGTCTCATAGTGCAAGTAGGTGGCTGCGATTCCACGCCCAAAGGGTGGCAGAATGCTGGCAACGCCATCGGCCCCAAGGTCGCGCGCGTGACGTGCAAGCTCGACGGCGTGCCGCGATGCCACCGCTCCGACGTGCACGATCACGGGAACGCGCCCCGACACAGCGTCGATCACCGCCCTAACAACCTGGCGGCGCTCTTCTACAGACAGGAAAACGCCCTCCCCAGTAGAACCACAGACATAAAGCCCATCGATCCCCTTCTCCAGGAGATAGTTGGTGAGTTGACGTAGCATCGCCACGTCGACCCCGCCATCGGGCGTCGCCGGGGTCAGTAGGGCGGGCCAAGCACCGTGCATCCTTGTCGCCATCGCACCTACACCTCATCGGGATGCAGCCGGACCAGGCGCTCCGCGTGATGCGCGCGTCCAGTGGCCCGAAGCCGTTCGAGATAGGCCGGAAGCTGATACCGTGTGTGGGAGGGTCCGCCCTCCCGCAGTACGGTCATCAGGGGATCGATGTTCGTGCTACTCTTGAGCATCATGTCATGCTGCCAATCCGCCAACATCCCCATCGCCTTATCGACCAGCTCAGGATGTGCCGCAGAAAGATCGTGCTGCTCGTACGGATCGTCCGTCAGGTTGAAGAGCATCACCGGCTCAATGGCCTTGTGCCCGTCGTGGTAGGTCCG